>QHXD01000074.1 GCA_003223895.1 Acidobacteriota bacterium | reverse complement strand
AACGGGAGATGTGCGGATTGATGTCCCGAACGGGATGCGGCCGGCCTTCTCGAATACGGTCGTGAGGAGAACAACAGTTGCGCCGGAGGCACATGCCGACCAGCCGACGTCCAAAAGTGACCTTCACACTACCGGACCGATGCCCCGTCGATGGAAGATCGTCTGCAGTTGGGCGGCGTGGCGGCCTCTGTACAGATTTCGATCGGCATCAATGATGGCCCGAGCGCCCCGAGCAAACGTCGTAAACCCGTCGAGTTGGAAATGGCTTTCAAGGACGAGGACGTCGGCAATATTGCGGCCGAGCGCCGTCCAGATGTCCCACAATGTCGCCGACCAGATCTGTCCGTTTGCATGTTCGTCAGCGGTCGCATTGTGGTCGAACACTTCATAGGTCATCTGCTCGTCGACTCGGCGCAGGCAGGGTGGATCGTAGTCGCCACTCTCGATGGCATCCCATAGAAGCTCGCGGCAAAGTAGTCACCGAAACCTTCACCCATCGCCGCAGCCTCCGCGGATTGGCCGAACCCCGGGCAGATCGCATCCTGAATGGCGTGGCCCAGCTCGTGAAGAATGATTTCCGCATCCTCGGCGTCGTCCACACCGCCCAGCCCAAAGGTGAGATTCCGTTCGTGCGGGCTGTACCAGGAGTTGTCCTCTTCAGTACCGTTGGCGTTTACGGGCATGGGCTCTCGAAAGATAGCGCGCGGTCCACGGAAGCCCAGCGATTCGAGATAGCGGATCGATCGGTCAATGTGAAAGTAAGCCATCACCTCTTCAAACGCAGGATCGTCGCTGGTGAAGTGAAACCGCCGGTCCGTCCGCCGCACGCGTCTGGGAGTGGGTTTCGTGGTTACGCGCCAGCCGTCAAGCCGGCCGGTCGACTTTAGATTGTGCAAGGTAACCTTTGCGTAAGCAGTTGGAGGTGGAGGCAGGAGCCGACTATTGCGAATAAGCTGGTTACTGCCGGCGAGTGCGATCACGGGATTCGGATCAAAGACACTGGCAAATCCGGTTACGGAGGCGAGATTGTCATACTTCCGCAGGATGCGTCCCGTCTCTCCGTCGACAAAGATAATCCAGTCTTCACGCGGTTTCCGGCGGCGCACATTCACCCGGTAGGACGGCCGCAACCTGGATTGGAGTGGAAACCAGATTCGTTCGCTGGCTGTGACCCGCGCCGATCCAGGTCTCTTAGTCACACTGGCCAATGCGCGCTGCCGGGCGATCGGCGACGTAATCCTGAATTCGGCTGACGGGTGCGCAAGGTCACGGGGAACGGCCCGGTTCTTCACGAGGTAGGCGCTTCCGTTTCGAGCCATATGCACGGTGACATAGGCACGGAGTATCGGCAGGTTCTCGAGCCGCTGCTGAAAGATGATATGGCGGGCACCCAGGCTCTCGATAACTCGAGGCCGCGGGAAATACTCCAGGTCTTTGAGGCCCAGGAGATCTTGATTCGCATCGAGAAACTTTCGGGCAAGGTTAACCGGATTGCCTCGACGTGATTTTGTACGGAATCCCCAAACCTCCTTTGGGGTGCCGTAGTGCGTTCCCGCAACAATCTTAAACTTCCTCAACCTCAGCGATTCCATGGCCGCTCCCTTTCAGAATGTGAACCGCGCTCCGATCTGTCCCGTACGCGCCAATCCGGCGGTCTGAAGCTTTCCGAAAGTCGCTGACAAGCTGCCGTTATCGGGATCGTTGTAGTTCACGTGGTTGAAGGCATTGAACGCCTCAGCCCGGATCTGCAGCCTCTTGGACTCCGTGATGCGGAAGTTCTTCGCAAGCGCGATGTCCACGACCCACGATGCCGGGCCGCGCAGCAAAAAGGGCGACAGGTTACCCGGCCGGACCGTAGCCTGTGTCACGGAGCTGGTCGGAACTGAGGCGAACGCGGCTTTGTTGAAATATTGAAGCGTGTCCTTCCAGTCCGGCAACACGGGGTCGCCGCCGATGTAATCGGGCCGGCTATTCTGTATTCCCGATGCCTGGTAGATGTTCATCGGATTACCCGACCGCGACCGGAAGATGCTGGAAATCTGCCATCCGCCAATCGTGTGCGGGAGGATCCCCTTGCCGTTCCTGAACCAGGGTAGATCGTAGATGACATCTGCCGTCACGCGGTGGCGATTGTCGCCGGCGTTCGGCGCGCGATCGGCTTCCGGGTTGAAGAAATCCTGAACGTTACTGTTGCCCAAGAGGCCCGCCTGGTAGTACGCCTGAATATCGCCGCCCTGCGTGGAATCTCCCTTACTTAGCGTGTAGTGGAGATCGAACTGAACACCGCGGGAGAACCGCTTTCGGAGGGAAGTCTGGAGACCGTTGTACTTCATCGTCTGTCCACTATCGACGTAATACCCTCCCGGATTGCCCAGGTTCCATCCCGCCGGCCTCGCACCGGTCTGCCTGTCGAAGACCTGAGAAAACCATCGCTGCAAGGGAAAATCCCTGCCGTCCGTGCGGATGTAGCCGACCTCGACCATAAAGTCGCGACCGATGGCTCGTTCCAGACTGATCATCGTCTGGATCGTATAGGGGTTCTTCAGGTTCACGTCGAAGATGGAAAACAGCGAAGGAGCGCCGCCGGCGTCTCTGATGAGGATGTCACGCAGGTCCGCGTTATACATGGGCCATTTGAGACCGAGACGATCCACATCGGTCTTGTTCCACTGAACTCGGAACGGCACCTGCGGGTGCGCTGCGCTTTGCCGAACAGCGGCGGGCAGTTGCGGGCTGAAGAGAACTCCAGAGCCGCCGCGGATCACGGTATCGCCCTTCTCGTCGATCGTCCACGCAAAGCCGACTCTCGGTCCAAAGTTGGCGGCATCCGGGTTATACGGTTTCTGCGCATCGCGCAGTGGGCCGAATGTCATCCTTTCCGGACTGAACGCTGTCGGCGAATCCAGATTCACGATCTGGACGGGGAGATTCGACGTTGGATAGACGTGCATCACGCCGTAGTAGTCGTAGCGAAGACCCAGGTTGAGCACGAGCTTTTTATTCACGCGCCAGTCGTCCTGGACGAATAAACCGAACTCGTCCAGGTGCGACTTATGTGGTGGAGCGCCGAACGTGGGCACGACAATGTTCGGACGGTTGGCGAGAAGGTCCGCTTTGCTCTGATAACGAATACTGGGATTCTGCGGGTTCGAGCGGTTTCCCATCTGCCGCGCAAAGTGGAACCCCATTTTCACATTGTGTCCACCGATGATGTGACTGAGCTTTTGCTCGGCGCTGTAAGCCACGCCGTAGAGATCGTACAATTCAGCGCTCGGCGTGGTGAATAGGCCGGTCGTCGTGAACAAAGGCATACTCTGTTCGAAGAAACCCGTTTCCGCCTTGTTCGGGTTTTTTACTTCGAAAAACTTGCTGATTCGTTGCAACTTCGTCCGGTTGTAACCAAACCGGCTCTCCGAGACCCAGGCGCCCCGTGACACAACGTATTGGCTGGCGACGCGATCCTGCTCGTTCGGAAATATCGTATCGTTCGCACCATTGACCGTCGGCGACGGGTTTATGGAATAAGGCCTGCTGCGGCTGTACGTGAATGAGAGATTGCCGTTGAATACGGTAACGTCGCCCTTGCCGACAACGTGGTTCTCACGGCGCGTGCGGTCCCCGATGCCGATGTATCTGCCGACGTCCGCGTTGACCGGCGTGTTCGGCAGCGGCAGCGGATCCAGCGCAATCTTAGTTTCCGGGACGGGCAGAGCCGCCAGGATCTGATCACGCAATGCCTGGGTCGGAACAGTTGCCTGAACCGTTACACCGGCGGTCTCGCGGTAGCCTTCATACGTCGCGAAGAAGAAAGCACGATTCCGTACAATGGGGCCGCCCAGCGATCCGCCGAACTGGTTGAATTTGTCCTTCGGCTTGGTCTGTGTG
This sequence comes from Acidobacteriota bacterium, assembly GCA_003223895.1. Classification (GTDB taxonomy): domain Bacteria; phylum Acidobacteriota; class Terriglobia; order 20CM-2-55-15; family 20CM-2-55-15; genus 20CM-2-55-15. The sequence goes on along the minus strand of QHXD01000074.1, from coordinate 9,649 downwards.
GGCAGAAGAAATGGGTCGCGGGCGAAGAGCTTATCGCCCTGATAATTTTCGAACGCCGAGCCATGGAACGCGTTCGTACCGGAACGGCTGATCATGTTCACCTGGCCGCCGACGACTCCGCCGTACTCGGCCGGCAGCACGCCCTTGACGACCTGGACCTCCGCCACGGCCTCGATGCTCATAACATCGATCTGATTCTGCGCGCCGTACTGAGACATGGCGCGGCCTTCCGGGTTGGAGTTCGCCTCGGTACCATCCACGGTGATACCCGTTCCGCCGGCCGCGACACCATTCATCCGCACCGTGCCATTGTTAGCTGACGTATCCACACCGGCCGCCAGCGCCAAAACGCCAGTGACATTGCGTCGCGATAACGGCAGCTCGCTCACCTCTGTTGTACCGAGCGACCGCAACTGCGCTGAAGAAGCTGTTTCGACAAGCGGAGCGGTTTCTGCGACGGTGATGTTTTCCGACAATTGCCCGACTTCGAGAGTGAACGTCTGACGCACGTTTTGACCGGAGCCGAGCTGCAGACCCCGGTTGGTGTAGGTCTTGAAACCGGTCATCTCGATCTTCACCGTGTACGCACCGGCGGAAAGCGCAGGCAGGGCGAATTCGCCGCGTTCATCGGCTACAACGTCGCGTGAGAACGTGGTTCCTTGATTTGTTGCGGTAACTCTTGCACCCGGCAGCACGGCTCCACTGGTGTCGCGAACGACGCCGTAGAGTGTGGCGGTGGTAACTTGCGCATGAAGCGGGATCGATGTTGCGAAGAGAGCCAGTGCAAACAGTAAGAAAAGGATCTGCCGAGTGTAATGCATACTCATCTCCTTGTGGAATTCACCCACTCCGACGCGCGTCCTGACGCTGAATTGGTTAAAGAAATTGGGTGCATTCTACAACCAAAAATGGGGCTGTAGCCGCGAATTACGCCAACGACGCGAATGGGCGCACAAAATAAATCTTGATGCGCCCATTCGCGTCATTGGCGTAATTCGCGGCTACGACCCCATTTTGGTCAGGACGAGAAGATATCCAGCTTGTAGCCGGCCTTGCCAAAAAGGTAGTTGCGGGACTCGTCGGCCAGTTGGCGGAACTTCTCCATGTTGACGCCTACCAGCTTGCTGCGGAATTTCCGAACCTTGCCGCCGATGATGACCGTATCGATGTTCCTGGCATCCGCGGCTGCTACGACGGTGCCGATGGCGTGGTTCGACGGATAGAGATTGATGTCGTCGGTTCGAATCATGACGATGTCCGCCTCCTTGCCGGGCGTGAGCGTGCCGCATTTGCCGAGCAGTCCGGCGTTTGCAGCGCCGCTGACTGTCGCACATTCGAGGACGTCGCGGACACTGACGATCGGTGGCGCATTTGTATCGCCGTTGGCCTTGCGGTAGGTGGCCATGGCGCGCTGGATGTTGAAGGCCACGCGCATCTCCGTGAACATGTCCGTTCCGTAAGAGGTCTCATTATCGATGCTGAACGCCGGACGCATCCCGTGATCGAGCGCCTTCTGGAACGCCGGTATCCCTTCTCCCAGCCCATATTGCGGGTCGGACCTCGGGCAGACGTTGACCGTGCCACCGGAGTCGCGGACCTGCTGCCAAACGGCATCGGACCAGCCGTTGCAGTGATTGTAGGTGTTGTCCGGGCCGAGCAGCTTCTCGTTCCAGAACTCGGTCATCACCTGGGCGCCGCCATTGGATTCGGTCGTGATCCTGATCCCGAGCCGCCGGGCCAGAGCGAAGTTCTCGCGACTCAAACCCGAAAACATGCGCAATGTCACGAGCTGATCGTCGGAGGCGAAGAATTGCTTTTGAATGCGCGCAAGATCCTGCGGCCATTGCTTATCCCAATCTCCATTCTGCGGTGCTCCCGAGGCGTGGACTCCGCGGATGCCGGAATCGAGGAGAGCCTGGATGGCGGCGTCGGAATGGGCAGACGAGCGCGAGTTGTGCGAGTTGTCGATGATGCAGGTGATGCCTGCATCGATGCAGCCGAGCGCAGTGATCAGGTTGCCGACGTACATGTCATGCGGACGATAGTAGCGCGCGAAGCCCTGATGCGTCGTGGCCATGTAAGCGTTGATGGCGCCGTTGGGAATGATGCGCCGAAGCTGGCCTTCCCAGGAATGACGGTGAGCGTCAATGAATCCCGGAATAACGATCGTGTTCGAAGCGTCGATCACCTGGGCTTGCGGGGGCGCCTTGAGCTCACCTGCGACTGCCGCGATCTTCTTGCCCTGGATCAGAACATCGCCTTTCACGAAGTCGCCCACCTTCGGATCCATGCTGACGATCGTGCCGCCCTTCAAAAGCATGGATTGGTTCGGAGCTGCATTCTGGCGCCAGATACGCTCCAGGGTCCCCGCATCCTCGACGTTCTGAGGACGCTGTCCGGCTGCGCCGGCGGCGAGCGCCATACTTGTCTTGAAAAAGCCGCGGCGGGAAATAGGTCGAGTCTCGCCTTTCATGATGCCTCCAATCGCCGAAGATAACCGGTCTTGATATGCGTGGTCTCCACCCGCAACGTGTCTCCCTCCCAGACTCCTGTTGAGAAACCCGAAAACGTATGAGCCGCGAATTGGGATGGGTGCGGACGCCCATCCATCCAGATTGTCCTGGGGCCGGTGTACGTTCCGTCGATGATGAAAGCGATGATCTGGGCAGTGGTGGGATCTTCGATGGTCGAGATTTTCAGATTCGACGGCGCGCGCATGGCGTACACAGACGAGTGCGGGATGCATTGATGTTCGAGTACCGAGATGAGGTCGGCATCCCAGGTGTCGGCGCGCAGCCGCGCATCGTCGTTGATCGGAATGCCAAGGTAATCACCCATCGGAGAACCCGGATCGGTACGCTCCAGCTCGTCCTCGTGGTACATCGAGCTCCACATTCCCGAAAGGTTGAATCCCACGCGTGTTTGCGCACTGGCGGGAGTGCTTACCAGGAGAATTACTCCCAATAAAAGGCCCATAATCGATGCGGTACGGTGCATGTGCGTCCTCCCACCCGGCCGCTTACTGGCTAAGCGCATTCCCCTCCTTGCAAAGGAGGGCTGGCTGCCCCAGACGCGACTTGTGAGCGACCACCCCGGCCGCGCCTTTTTCGGAACGGAAACTTCTTCTTTATGGCACGGCCACCCCTCCGTTGCAAGGAGGGGAATGCGCTAACCTCACGATTCGTCGCCATAATTGCGTTTAAGAATTCAAAAGAAATTTGTTGACGGCAGTGAGAATCAGGCTACCTTGAACGCTTACGGAGCACAGGCAATGCCGAAAACAGAAATCGCAAAGCCCGATACCCTCGGGCAGTTCGAACAACTTGTGCTGACGGCGGTGATGACGCTTCGCGATGGAGCCTACGGCGTGCCGATTCACAGCAAGGTCAGCGAAATGGCCGAACGGCCGATCAACGTGGGCTCTCTGTATGTCACGCTGGATCGATTGCAGAAAAAGGGCCTTCTTTCTTCGCGGCTGTCGGATGCTAAGGGCGAACCCCGCGGAAGGCCCAGGCGGTTTTATCGTCTGGAAACGAGCGGTCTACGCGCCCTGCAGGAATCTGTCGCCACGTCGAAGCGAATCTCTAAAATCTTCGATAGTTCGAGGAAATTGGCAAAGCGGAAACCGAGACGCGCAAAATAGCAGTCTAGACTATCGTAAGAAACGAACGCCTCGTTCCCGGTTCTCTTTCCGGGTAGCGTCCAGATCCAGGTCGGAGAGCGGAATCTTCGTAGCGGATTGTTCGTCCGCAACCCACAGAGTTTCTCCGACGATCATGTAATTCACGATATTCAGGCGGTGACCGTCACGAAATACGAGAACCGTCGGGGTTGGAGGCGCCAATGGTTGAGCCGGCTGGCGCACTGCCTGTTGTTCTTGCCGGAGTTGCTCCACTTCCTGAGTCAGACGGCCGACCTGGTAAGAAAGATCCAGCTCGTTCTGGTTAACGGGCGCTGGTTCCGAAGCCGGGGCGGTATCCACAACCGGCGGGTAAACCGAGGACCCGTAATAGGGTGCTCCATAAATGGGCGTCGGCGGATAGAAAGGCGAGAAGAAGGGCGAATAGAACGAGGATTGGAAGCCGAAGCCAAAAGGTTGTCCAATGATGACCGGCCGGTGAAAGTGACGGCCGCCGATAAAGGGACTTCGCACAATCGGTACTGCCGGGCGCGCAACAGCAATGGGCGGAGCGGTGCGCACAACCGCGACTCCAGGATTGTTCCGAAATACCGAATGACCGGCGGGGGCCGCCGATCCCATGCGCCCACCGGAACGCCCGCCGCCTCGTCCCTGTCCCTCAAGCGTAGCCGGCAAAATACTGATTGCTGCTAACAGAACAATGATCGAGCGACGGTACATATGGAATCCTTTCCGCTTCAAGTCCATCATACCGCTTCGCGCGGCGGATGTCTCGCGCGTACTGAAGCAACGGAAGAAAGCTCCAGGTACGCAGCTCCCCTCCTAAGTTAGGAGGGGTGGCCGCGCATCAAGAAATATCGCGAAGCCACCTTGGTTAGCGCGGCCGGGGTGGTTCTGCAGCCGTTTCATTTCGACCGGGAACCACCCCGTCTGCGCCATTTCGGATCGGGATCTTCTTCTTAATGGCGCAGCCACCCCTCCTAACTTAGGAGGGGAGCTTTCGCAGCCGCAGCCGTGAAGCTTTTATGGCGCCCGCCAGCTTGAATTCGCTCAATTGGCTCAATAGGGAGTAGGTTACGGGCGTTACGATGAGGGTCAGCAGCAAACACAGAGTCTGTCCGCCGATGATGGTCACTGCGATGGCGGAGCGCTGCGCTGCGCCTGCTCCGACGCCAATCGCCGTCGGAATGAGTCCCCCGATAATCGAGAAAGTAGTCATCAGGATGGGGCGAAGCCGGACCTGACATGCTTCCAGAACTGCTTCGCGCAGAGGTAGGCCTTCCTGGCGGAGCCTGTTCGCGTAATCGATCTGGAGAATTCCATTCTTCTTGACGATGCCCAACAGCAGCAGCACGCCCAACGAACTCCACAGATTGAGGGTTCGGCCGGTCAACCAAAGCGTCAGGAGAGCAAAAGGGATCGACAGCGGCAGGCTCATCATGATCGCAAACGGATGCAACAAGCTTTCAAACTGCGCGGCCAGCACCATGTACATAAAGATGCATGCCAGCAGGAAAGTAATGATCAGGCTTTTGTTTGTGTCGTCGAGGGTTTTTACAGTCCCCGAGAATCGGCTCGTAAATCCGGGTGGTAATCCTACTTTCCTTACGACTCCGCGCACTTGTTCGGCAGCGGTGCCAAGCGGAACGGCCGAATCGAGATTCGCCCGGACCGCAACTTGAAACTGACGGTTGTAGCGGTTGATTCGCCCGGGACTGAGCCCCCGGTGAACGGCCGCGATGTTATCGAGCCGAACCTGCCCCACCTTTGTCGAAGGAATCATCAACCGGGCAAGGACCAGCGGATCTTTTTGCTGCTCGGGCAACAGTTGCATCGTAACCGGATACTGTTCGTCCGCCTCCTTGTACGTCGAGATTTGATCCTCACCGGCAATCATCAGCCGAACAGCAGTGGCAACGTCCGAGGCGCGCACACCTAATTCGGATGCGCGCTGGCGATCGATCTGGATTTGAAGTTCAGGGCTGTTGATATCGAGGTCCATGTCCACATCGGCGAATCCCGGAATCGTTTTCAATTGGTCATAGACCTTTTTCCCATATTCGCCAACCTTTTGTAGATCCGGACCAAGCAACCGGACGTTGATGCCCGAGTAACTCTCGCCTTCGCCAAGCGCGGAAGGCCAGTTCACGCGCGAGCGAATGTTGGGATATTGCTTCATTATTTTCCGGATATCCCTGGCGACGTCCTCCTGCGTGAACTTGCGCCTGGATATATCGACGAGTCGAATGTAGGTATGTGAATGGCCGGTGATCTCGGCACCGATGTATGGGTTGACGAACTCCACGCCGCGCACTTGCTTAACCTGCTCAACGATTTCTTTCAATATCTTTACGTTGGCATCGAGCGACGTGCCGACTGCCATGTTCAGATATAGCGTCAATTCATTCTGATCGTCTGCTGGAATCCAATCTCTGCCCACGCGTGAATTGAGCGGGATTGCCGTCGCAAAGATCGCCAGGGCGAAAACAATGACCACGAAGCGATGGTCGAGAGACCATGCCAGAAGCCGGCCGTACTGGGTTGAAAGGCCGTGGAAAAATCCTCGTTCTCTGGAGCTGTGTTCTTCTTCGCCGGACTTTGATTTGCTGCGCTTGAGCAGAAGTGAACTCATCATCGGCGTCAACGTGAAACTGACCAGCATGGAAACCATGACGGAGAATGCCATCGTCCAGCCGAATTCGTTGACGTAACGCTTCGCGTAGCCGGTCATGAAAGCAATTGGGACAAAAATAATGACCAGCGAAATTGTTGTCGCAACGACGGCGAGCGTGATTTCCTTGGTTGCCTCGATCGCCGCGGTTTTCGGCAGCTGGTGTTTCTCCTCGATGAATCGAACGATGTTCTCCAACACTACGATCGCATCATCGATGACTATGCCCACCGCCAGCGTCAAGCCGAGCAATGTCATGTTGTTCAGCGTAAAGTTCATTGCCTTGAGCAGCGTGAACGTTGCGACGATGGACGTGGGGATCGCAAGCGAGGCGATCGCGACGGATCGGAAATTCCGGATGAAGAGTAAGACGACCAGGCTCGCGAGCAGGCTGCCGTAAAGGAGGTGTTCTTTCAGAGCCTCGACGGAAGCATTGATGAAGATCGACTTGTCCGCAATGATCTTGACCTCGACTCCCGGCGGCAAACTTTTCCTGATTTGATCGAGCTTCTCCTTGACGAGGTCAATGATCGCGACTGTATTGGTGCCGGATTGGCGGCGAACATCGAGCCGTACGCCTTCCTTGCCCTCAACCATGTTCCAGGTGTTCGGCTCTGCAAACGTATCTTCAACCCGGCCGACATCGTGTATCCGGATAGGCGACCCATTGACATTCGCGACGATGATGTCGCCAAACTGGCTGACGGCATCCACGCGCCCCAGAGTCCGCACGCCGACTTCGCTGGAGCCGCGAACGATGCGCCCTCCGGGGATTTCAACGTTCTCATTTTGAATGGCGCGTTGAAACTGGGTGATGGTGATACCGTACGCATTCAATTTCTCCGCGTCGGCGTAAAGGCGTATCTGGCGCGACCGCCCTCCAGTGATTGTCACGGTACCAACGCCATCCACAGTTTCCAACACGCGTTCGATCTGCTTTTCCGCGATTTCCGTCGTTTCGCGAATGTTCTTGTCGCTGACGACAGAGATTGTCAGAACGGGCGCGGAATCCGGGTCGGCCTTCTGTATGACTGGCGGGAAAATGTTGGGCGGAAGATTTCTAAGCGCCCCGGAAACTTTCTCACGAACGTCCTGGGCGGCGCTTTCAATGTCTCTTTCGAGAACGAATGTGCAGGTGATCCTGGCCGATCCTTCAGACATTTGTGAACTGAGTTCGTCCAGACCACTGATCGTGTTCACCGCCTCTTCGATAGGCAGAACGACCTGAGTCGCCATTTCCTCCGGAGTGGCCCCCGGCAGTGAAATGCTGATATTGACGGTGGCGGGATCCGATCGAGGAAAGAGATCGACTCCAAGATCACGGAACGAAAACACACCCAGCACGACCAGGAAACTGATCAGCATTAACGCGAAAACCGGCCGTCTTACGGAGAGCTCACTGATGGTCATGTCCGAAGCCCTATTTGCAAGGGGACGAACGCGGGCTGAAGCCCGCGACTACATTCAGATTCTGACCCCAATGTAGTCGCGGGCTTCAGCCCGCGTTGGTCCCTACTCGACGACCTGGATTTTGGCCCCATCTTTGAGTACCTGGCCTTTGACTGGAACAGCAATCATATCGCCGGGCTTGACTCCCGACACAATCTCGGCTTCTCCGCCTGAGCTCTCGCCGATCTTCACTTCCGTCTCTTTGAGAACATCGCCTTGAATCAAACAGACTTTATAAACGCCGTACGAATACTGAAGGGCATCCTGAGGCACAGCCAGAACACGGTCCACTTTCCCGGATGGTATCCGCGCTTTCACAAAGAAGCCGGGTTTCAGCAACTCATCGGAATTTTCGAGCAACGCCTCCACTTCGAAACTACGGCTTTGCGGATCAACGGCAGGGTTGATACGCGACAACTTTCCTGAAAATGTTTTGCCGGGATACGCTTCTACGGAGACCTGAATCCGGTCTCCGGTCCGAATCCATCCGGCCATCGTCTCAGGAATCTTGAGCCGAACCCGCAGTGGATCCACGCTGACGATGACTATGACGGGCGTCTGGACCTTTAAATACTGGCCTGGGGCCACGACACGTTCCTTGACCTGACCTTTGAAAGGCGCGCGAATCACGGCATCCCGCAATTTCTTTTCGGCAAGTTCGACGGATGCTCTGTACTGGGGAAGCTGCGCTCTCAAGTTCTGCACGGACTGAACGGCCAGGTCATGGGCCGCCCTCGCTGAGTGCATACGAGCTTCAGTCTGATCGAAGTCCTGTCGCGGGAGGAGCTGCTTATCGAGAAGCAGCTGGGCTCGCTTATAAATCTCCTCCGTCTCTTTGAGGTCCGCGGCAGCCTTCTTGACCTCGGCCGCATCGAGCACGTTCTGGATGTCGTCTGATTCTCCGGTGACGCCAAGGCGCGCGCGCGCCTGTTGATAAAGGGCTCGCTGCTGATCGAGAGCCAGCTTCAGCTCGATGGTGGAAACGTTGACAAGAGGTTGGCCGCGCTCCACGTGATCTCCGACGTCGACCAGAACCTCGTCCACTTTTCCTTCGACTTCGGAACTGACCGTCACTTCCTCGAGCGCAAAGAGAGATCCAATGGACTCGACATTTCGCCGAAGTTCGTCGACCTTGACGGGCACGGCTCGCACCTGAAGCCGGTTTTCGACTGCTGCCGCGCCCGCGCGTTTGTCGGCGACACTATTGCTGCATGCCGGCAGGGTGAGAAGTGCGGAGAGAACCAGCCCTGCGAAGAGCTTCTGTCGGACCGAGTACGAGAACATGATCTGATATATTAAAGCGGATTGCACCTTACACCGAATTTTGATCGGCTGCAATGGCGCATTAGTGCTGACAAAAAGGGGGGGCCAGCCGCGAATTACGCCAATGACGCGAATGGGCGCCTAAAGAAATCATTTTGATGCGCCCATTCGCGTCATTGGCGTAATTCGCGGCGCTCCCTATTTTTGTCAGCGAGGCGCCGCCGGCAGGGCGAACGCGGTGAACGTCAATCCGGCAGCGGTGAGCACCCACTGCCGGCCATCCAGCATATAAGTGACGGCGGCCGAACCCCATACGGGCGCTCCTGTCTGAAACCGCCACAATTCCTTGCCGCTTGTGGCCTCGAACGCATAAAAGTAACCCTCGTTGTCGCCGGTGAAGACGAGTCCTGACGCGGTGGACATGAGGCCGCCGGTCAGGTCGAGATTGACGGTGGACGGATACGATTTGTAACGGTGTTCCCAGCGCCGCTGGCCTGTAGCCGGGTCGATTGCCCGCAACGCGCCGAATTGAGGGTATCCCTCGACCAGGCGCCGGCCGCCGCTCGGAACACGCACGCCCAGACCGATCGGCGTCGTCGGCTTTATCGCTTCCCAGGTGGCGCAGG
>QHXD01000486.1 GCA_003223895.1 Acidobacteriota bacterium | reverse complement strand
GAAGCCCCGAGATACTGGTGTGCTAATAAGCCTGTGGGTGCCTCGCCGACGATAGGGACGCGCAGGTAAGCATTGGCGGAGGTATTCGTGGTGACGCAGCCCGATGATGGATCGACTCCCAACGTGGCGAAGACCGCGGGCGTTACCCCCAAGGCAGCGGGCGTAGCCGGCAGCCCGCAGTTTACCGGGTGTCCCGGAGTTGCCAGGAGCGGCTGGTTGGAGCCATAAAAGAGAAACAGATTTTTTGCGTACGATCCAACATAACCCAGGTCGAAACTGAAATTGCTGGAGACGGCGTACCGCACGTTCAGGTTCCATTGTTGGAGCTTAGGAAGCCGGAAGGTCGGTCCGATAATCCGGTCCCCCAGGTTTGAGGAAGGCGTTCGTAGTGCAAACCCAAGGGTTGTGGCTGGGAATGGCACTTGCAGTGTCGACGCATTGTTGCCAGCTCCCGAACGACCGATGAGTTGGGCAAGAGGCTGCATATTCGTCGAAGGAGTGCCTTGCGCATTTCCCCTGTCGGCGAGGGGTTGGTAGAACCATCCATACCCACCGCGTACAGCCACGCGGCTCTGCTTGCTTCCAGGTTGCCACGCAAAGCCAAAGCGAGGCGCAAAGCTGTCCAAAGGAGCACCATTCTCGTAGAGACCCTTGTTGGGACGCACAATCACGACGGGAGGCGGCGGCCCGAAAGGTTGGCCCGTATAGGGGTTGATCCGGTTTGGATTGTAGTCCGAAGGCAGCGTCATCCCTACATAGGTGCCGGAAGCGGGCGGAATGGGCACCGTCTGCAACAGCGACGGCCAGGCGTTGCCCAGGTCCTGGGCTTCGCCAAAAGAAGGCGGCAGGTATTCCCAGCGCAAACCCAGATTGAGCGTGAGGCGCGCGCCGGCTTTTAGATCCCCCTGGACGAAGGCGGCGGTATGGTAGAACCGCTGCGAAAGCTCGACGGCGCCCCGCGGTCCCATGCCTTCGTTGGCCTCGATAGATTGAATATTGCTGAGTCCCTGGGGACTGCCATTCTGCGCCGCACTCATTCCCAGCAGGAAGTCGGTGAAGTTCTGAAACGCAAGTCGTCCTCGGGCGAGACCAATGTTGGAGGATTTCAAATGCTGCGTTAACGCAAAGACCCCGGTGCGAATGGTATGCCTGCCGTGAGTCCAGGAAAGAGTATCCGACCAGGAATAACTTCTGCTGCCGTTCAGAAAGTCGCTGTAGACGTTTCCCGCCTGAAAACCTCCCAATGATCCCCGCATCGTGATATCCGGCAACCCCGGCGACAAGACATTGGCAGGGGTCATACCGACGGAAGTTACTGACGCAAGGCCGGGCACTGCCGGCGTGGAAAGGTTGTCCGTGAATGTCATCCGCGCTTCATTGGCCAGATTGGAGGTCAACACCGAACTGAGTTGCATGCTGGTAATGTAGTTCGTTTCGTGCATTGTTACCGGGAACCCCGGAGTAGGCGGTGTCTCGGGGGAACGAAGGAAATCGGATGAATAGGCTCTTTGCGTGTTCGCCGTAGCGTGATAGAGCCGGCCTGTGAGCGAGTGTTTCCCGGAAATCAGGTAGGAAATATTTGCGAGCCCCTGGTCTTCGTCGTACGTGGACGGAAGACTATAGGAAGAATACCCGAGGCCCGCATTCACTCCGCTCGAAAGAACCGTTTGAGGTGTGGGGATCAAATAGCTGCCATCGGCCTGTTTCAGTTGCAGGAGCTTTAGAGCCACAGGATTGATGTTCGAGCCGTCACACGCCACCTGCACGCCTCCGGCAAATGTGAAGTACCTGGATTGTGCAGCCGGCTCCTTGTTCGCCGGACAAAACTGCGAACCGATTGTGGCCGCAGAGCGATCGTTGGTGAGTGGGGGAAGAATAACAGTAGACAAGGAAGCGGTGGGATCCAGGCCGTTCAGCTGCCGTGTTCCCTGGTAGGAACCAAAGAAGAATAATTTGTCTCTCCGGATAGGTCCGCCGATGGTGCCGCCGAATTGGTTCTGCTTCAGCGTCGCACGGGGTTGCCCGGCCGCATTCCTGAAAAACGCATTGGCATTGAAAATGTCGTTGCGCAGGAATTCCCAGGCGTCTCCGTGAAACTCGTTCTCGCCGGTCCGGGTAACCAGATTGATATTGGGAACCCTCGTGCCATACCCCGCGTCGTATTGCGAGGTTTGAATTTTAAATTCCGAAATTGTATCGGGGTTAGGGACAGTGCTGGTGGAAACTGCCCCGTCTACAGTAAACGTGCCTGTGGCAGTATTGCCATTCACATTCACGCTCTGTGAACCGGCTCCCAGCGTCCCGGCATTATTGACACTGGCGGTGGAGCCAGACGACATCGAGAGTACTTGCGTTAAATTGCGCGTGGTCAGTGGCACCGCCGTAATAGTCTTGCTGTCCACCAGCGTCCCGCTCGAGGACGTCGCCGTCTCGCTGAACTGGCACTGGCAGGGAACACGTTCTTCCGATGCTCCCGTCTCGAGCTGGGCATCGAGGTCGGGTGCCTCCGAAACGTTGACGACCACAGACATTGCTCTGGAAGTCTTGAAGCCTTGCGCAGAAAACTCCACGTCATAGGTACCGGGAGAAAGCAACGAGAATGCATAGAGGCCCTTCGCGTCGGTCATCGTGGTTTGCGACTGCCCGGTGGTGGGGTTCAGGAGGGTGACGGTCACGCCCGGAACGACTGCGCCCGCGGGATCCACGACGGTGCCACGTAACGCCCCCGTCGTTGCCGATTGCGCGCACAAATAAGAAGAAGCGCTAACGAAAACGGCGATCAGAAGGGTCCTGAATATAGTCGGCAGAGGCGGTAAGATCGAGTTCTCCTGAATGCTCCGTCTCACTCTAAATTCCTTTCACCGCCCGGTATGCCGCCTCGATATTGGTAGGCATACCTCTGCTTTGTTCGACGAAGTCGGTAGGAACGGTTGTGGTTAGGCCCGGGAAGAATGCGCTCTCCGAGATCTCGGTATATTTATCAGCGCGACGAGGTCGTCGACGGGCTGACCACCGGATTCGTCAGCGTTCCGATACCCTGATAAGTGCACGACAGCGAATCGCCGGCTTTGAAAAACACCGGCGGCTTCTTGGCCGAACCGACACCGGGCGGCGTGCCCGTGGCAATGACGTCGCCTGGCCGCAGCGTCATGATGTTGGACGCATACTCGACCTGCTCGTAGACGTCGTGAATCATGTCTGTCGACGTGCCTTCCTGGAACGGTTTGCCATTCAAGAGCACATGGATCGACAACGCCTGCGGATTCGCGACGAATTCTTTCGGCACGAT
>QHXD01000073.1:2692-22845 GCA_003223895.1 Acidobacteriota bacterium | reverse complement strand
CCTGGTGATACCGTACCCCAGAATGTGGAGGTTTCCCCCATGCAGCGCAAATTCAAGCCCGGGTATCATGAGGAACCCCTGATCCGATAAGGATTCGCAAACCCGAACGTATAGCTCCATTCGTTGATCGTCGAACACTTCGGCATGATCGCTGACGGCAGCGAAACTCATGCCGAACTGCTTCAACAGCTCGGCCAGTCGGTCAAGCGATTGATCTCCATCGGAAAAGACGCTGTGAACGTGCAATACGCCCTTACGAAGCGACACCCATCATCTCGCAATCTTGAACATCTGTTTGACTTCGACGGGAACGTCGTTGTCCCTGGCTTCCTGCTCCTTGTGGATCACAACCCTTAGGCCGACAAAGGCTAGATAGATGATGGCGACCGATGCTAACGCCGAGGTGAAGATGATCCAGGCCATGCCTACTGCTTCATAGATACTCATGTCGATATTCTCCATTGTTTATGCGGTTATGACTGAACCGACGTAATGGCCATGCACATCAAGCGCCACGACTGGACAACACATCGACTTCGACTGGAATTTCCTTCGAGACGTGAGCAGACCTGAAATCCTCAATAAATTGCTTATGCCAAAACTCGAAAACCAGTAGAGACCACACCTCCTGAAAACCCGACAGCTTGCCTTTTTCCTGCCGACTCACAATGTCCTCAATAGCTTGCGGGTCGAAGAAGCTCCGGCAGGCCGCATTGTTGCCAAGCAGCGTGTCGCGCACGAAATCTCTTAACTCGACGCGGAACCATGCCGCCGCAGGTGAGGGAAAACCCTTTTTTGAGCGATGGATGATCGAGGGTGGCAACACATTTCTCATCGCTTCTCGCAGAATCCACTTACCCTTGTTCTGACTGATCTTTAGCGATTCCGGCAAAGTGGCACTGAACTCCACCAGTTTATGGTCCAGAAAGGGCACCCGGAGCTCAACCGCCGTCGCCATGGTCATTTTATCGGCCTTTAGAAGGAGATCTTCGGGCAACCATACTTTGGCGTCCGCATAGAGCATCCGATTGAGTGTTGACGCCTTTTCCACGCGGCTGAAGTAGCCACCGAACACTCTGTCAAGTTCCTGCTCCGCTTCGCGGAAGCGGCCAGGGCCGATCAGCGCGAGTTGCGCCTCCATCGAAAGGCCTTTCACGACGCCGCGATAGTGATCCTCGAGACGGCTGCCCGCGCGCCGTATATACGCCCGGACCCGATCTCCAACGGGAAGCGCGGCCAGAGCCGGAATCGCGGTTGCGAGCGGCCCCAGGCGGCCGACCGTCTTCTGCAAAGCCAGCACCCGCCGATACAGCGAATAGCCGGCCATCGTTTCATCGGCACCCTCACCCGAAAGGACGACCGTTATGTAGTTCCGCGCGAGCTTCGAAATGAAGTAGAGCGGGATGCAGCTTGGGTCAGCCATCGGTTCGTCAAGGTGCGAAACCATGGTCGGTATGGCATCCCGAAAATCGGCCGCATTCAGCCGAAATTCATGATGCTCTGCACCAAAGTGCGCTGCCGCCTCACGAGCGAAGGCGAATTCGTTCGCCTCTTCCACTTCCGCTTCCAACGGTCCACTCGATTCGTAGCCGACACTGAACGTCTTGACCCGTTCTCCACCCGTAATCCTGCTCATCATGGCGAGCATCGCGCTGGAATCCAGGCCGCCACTCAAAAACACACCCAGAGGGACCTCCGAGATTAGCCGTAGTCTCACGCTTTCTTCGAGGAGGTGTTCGAACTCTTCGACGGCGTGAGGAGACTCACGCTCTTGATACTCCAGATCCCAGTATTTTCGAATCTGGATGCCGCCTTCTTCTACCGCCATCCAATGCCCAGGCTGCAATTTGAAAATATTCTTGAACATCGTTCGCGGTCCGGGCACATACCTCAACGCCAGGTACAAATCGACCCCCTGCGGATCGACCTCTCTTGGTACTCTCGGGTGCTGGAGCAGCGACTTGATCTCGGATGCAAACACGAAGAAGTCAGGGCCCGCGTAGTAGTACACCGGCTTGATTCCGAGCCGATCTCTCACCAGCAGCAGACGCCTTCTCCTTCTATCCCAAAGAGCGAACGCGAACATACCGCGGAAATCCTGCATGCACTCGTCGCCGTACTGTTCGTAGGCATGAACGATTGTTTCCGTGTCCGAGCGTGTCTTGAACTGATGTCCATGCGCGATAAGGTTTGTCGTCAGTTCGGCAAAGTTGTAAATCTCGCCGTTGAAGACAACGACTATCGAGCCGTCCTCGTTGAAGATCGGCTGTTTTCCGCCGCTCACATCGATAATGCTCAAACGGCGATGCCCCAGCCCGACGTTGTTATCGATGAAGTAGCCGTCATCGTCCGGACCCCTGTGGGCCTGCGCCAGGTTCATTCGTTCGACCAGAGAACGATCGACCGGCTCGCTAGCTTTGAAATTGACGATCCCGCATATCCCGCACATAAACTTTTCCTTCGTGCTCGCCGCGTTCGATCACCATACCGTTTTCCCAGAAGTGAGCCATGACGTATGGAATGGTCTCCCGGCCTTCAAAAATGGTTTCACCTGCGCAACTAAAACTGTGCGCATCTACCGCAAGCAACTGTTTGAGGCTGCCGTTCTGCAGGCGCATCCAGAAAAACTCACCGCGCATGGTGTAGTCGATCAGCTTGAGTTCGCTGTCGCCGCTGGACATTATTGAAATGTCGTCATAATCACCGTCGGAGATGGCAGCAGCGATGGCATTGCCGCCGTTTGCCTGAAAGCGGCGCGAGCGCTTCGGCTCGCGGCCCGGTACGACGAACGACATCATGGCAGCCGGTGTGAAGCTGTGCAGGGCCGCGCGAAGCACCGGACTTGGACCATGTGCGCCGTAGCGTTGTGATGACCACCCTTGAATCGGCTGCGTCTGGCCGCAGACCGCTTCCGCCTGAAGCGGGCCTGATGCATACAGGAACAGGTGCAATCCGGCTTCGCGGACGCGCACGCGGCAATCAACCTCACCCCTGGGCTCCTCGCCGAACACCATGAGTTCCGCGTCGGGCGCAAAGTGGTAAAGAAACTCGAAGTCGTGTTCCCCGCTTCCGCGAAGCTCATCGAGCACGATCCAATAGTTCGGACGCACATGGACGAGCCGCCGGCGGTGAGTGACTTGCTGCGGCAGGCGGGTATATCCGTCGTGTTCGCCGTCGACATACTCGATGCCAGGAAGCGAGATATGTTGCGATACACGCGCATTGCCCTTCCTCTTCCAGGCGAACGTGTCATTCGCTTCGGATTGGCTGGCGCGGTCCACGACCACCGTATTGTGAGCCTGCGTCGATCTGAAAAAGCTTCTCCACTCGGGTGCACAGTTATAAACCGACGTGCCGGGATCGATGAGCAGCTCGCGGCCGCCGCCGAACAGCGTGAAGGAAAGCGCGTCTGCGTGACCATGTCCTCCGCTTCCCATTCCCAGTCCGCCACAATCGAAGACGACGTGGTTGTCTTCTCGTCCCCAACCCGAGCGCTGAAAGGCGTAACCGGAGTCCGCATAGAAACGGCTCGGCTGTAAAACCGGCTCCGTGGAAAGCGAGGTGAAAATCGTCCAGGCATCATCGCCCAGAAGCCACAGCGACTCTTCAAAAAAGCCGCCGGCCTGTTGTTTGAAATCGCCGCGGCCGAACAACACCGCACCGGAAGAAAGGCCGTCACAGAAAGAACTGTAGTCTTGAAGCGACAACGCTAGTACGCGGCCGCCATCATCGTCGCCCAAAAGCGGAATCTTTCCGTCCGGACGTGTCAAATGCAGAACGAATTCCAGCATTTGCGAAAGGCGGTGCCACATCCATTCCGGGAACGTGAAGCGGTTCAACTTCGCCAGCGCCAGAACGTGAACGTAGAAGTCGGTGGCGTAGCAGTGGTAATACGATGACAGTTCCTTATACACACCTTCAGCGGACACCTGGCGTTCCATTTCGTTCACCAGCGTGATGGCTCCGAACTGGCGCCATTGCCGGGCGCGAGGAAACTCGGAAAACAGCAGGCCACCGATGAACAACGCTGCGGCTTCACCGATCAGGTGTGTGTTTGGGCTGCTGTAAACGGAGGGATACCGATATACATGATCGAGCTGAGCAAAGAGAGACTTCAGGATCCGGCGCGCTGCCTGTTCGTCGAACGACTTCGATGACATCAGCAGGAAGATTGTCCACATCCAGGACATCGCACGAACCGCGATTTCCAGGCTGGATTGCCAGTTCACGCCGTTCCATCTGGGGTTTTGCTCAATCCAGCTCTCCATATGGGCGAGCGCCTCGGCGGCGTAACGCTCCTCGCCGGTGAGGAAAAAGGCTTTTGCGAGCCGCGGCAGATGCTGGTGCCGATTGAGTTCATGAATCACCTTGGGGTCCACCGCGCTGCTGTGCACGAGATCGTAGTCCGCCCAATAGCGTCGCGGCCACTGGTAGCCGAACACCGGATCACAGTGCCAGTCGATTTTCTGGCCGAGCGAAACGCCGGTATGTCCCAACAAATCCAGGCGGTGCTCGCATAGCCGGCCGGCCTCCGCCACGGCGCGATCGAGCCATCCCTGGTAGCGATGATCGATCAAAGCGCAGACGGCATCGCGGTTTTGTGTGGCGGCGTAAAAGCGGCGCGCGGGGCCGCGCTGCAGGTATTCCTTGAAAGAGGCGTGACTTGCCGCAAGCGCTTCGAGCTCACGGTCAGTCTCAGTACCACTACCGATCTTGAATCGAATTCTGTCTGCCTCGCAATACCACCGCTCTCGCAACCTGTGCAGCACTTCGTCTGAGGACATCGCCCGAAGCTTTTTCAGTTTGTGGATCATACCAACGCCTTTTCGATTTGCGCGATCAATCCGTCCATATCACCCGCATCAAATAACAACGTGCCTTCCGGCCGAGTTCCCACTTTGCTCGCGACGACGGGTATTCCCAACGACATCGCTTCGCGTACCGAAATGGAGTCACCGTCGCGGAACGTCGGCCGTACGAAAACCGAACACCGCGACATCAGCGTCAGGCACACCTCGTGGTCCACATCTCCCGCTAGAAACATCGTATTGCGTACTCCCTGTCGAGCAATAAACGCCTCAGCCTCGGCACGGTTTTCGTCGTCTCCCATTACCAGGCAACCCACTCCCGAGTACCGCCGCCGCAGGATCGATACCGCTCGCACAAGAAGCTCGAATCCATACTCCGGCCGAAAGAACAGCGCGGCCGAAAGCACGGGCGAGTGCAGCCGCATCCAGCTCTCGATGTCCTCCGGTATAGATGCCTCCGAAGGCTTTACCGGAAGGTACGCCGGCGTGATCTCCAACTGCAGCGCAGGAACTCCAAGCGACATGAGCGCCATCGCGATTTCCTGGTTTACACAAACGATCCGCTCATAAAGAACGCACGCCAGGCGGACCATGGTTCTTCTCCACTCCGGGCCGCCACGCAAATATTCAGGGGCTACACCCGAATGCAGCGTCAACGTTGCCCCCGGGCCAAACTGAGCTGCCACACCGCAAATCAAGGCGATGAGCCAGCTTTTACGATTGTGCCCGTTCGTGTGAACATGCAGGAACCAGTCGTTAAACACGTGGCGTATCAGTTCCTTCAGCAGATCGGCCGCGCCCGATATCTTGATGTACTCCTTGCTGACGGGCGCGCGCGTATCAATGTTAAGAACAGTTGACTGGTGTCCCGCCTGCTTCATGAGCGCGTGCGCGCTCCACACGTGGACGGATATTCCCCCGTGCGGAGGCGGGTACGGCCCGACGAAAAGCACTTTCATCAATAAATCTCCGGCACCACAGCTCGAACGTGATCAACGTCCAAAGCTGCAGGTCCATCGCGCGCCCCTGATCGTTCATCTCGATGAGGCGTTCGATATACGACTTGCGAAAAATGCCGCGCTCGATGCTCGTCCGGGACAACAGAAGATCGCGGACGAACGGGCCGAGCCGGCCGCGGAACCACCGGCTGAGCGGCACAGCAAAACCGCGTTTGGGCCTGTAAAGGATCTCGTTCGGCAGAAGGCCTTCCATGGCGCGCTTGAAGATGTACTTCGTGGTATTGCCTTTCATCTTCAGCTCGGGCGGAATCGTCGCGGCGAATTCGACCAGCTTGTGATCGAGCAAAGGCACGCGCGCTTCAATCGAGTGCGCCATGCTCATGCGATCGACTTTCGTGAGGATGTCGTTCGGCAGGTACGACTTGATGTCCGAGTACTGCAATGACGACAGCCAGTGGCCCTTTCCTTTCTGCAGAAGCGCGAGCGAGGCGGCTCGCGGATCATGGTTTTGGATTTCACGAAATGCATCGGGCGCGAACAATGACGCCCTGTCACACTCTCGAATCACCATGTTGGCGTCGAGGTAGCGCGCTGCCCCGTCCAGGGCGAGGTGCCGCAGGAAATTGCGGCCCTTCATTCCCTGCTTCATGGCCTGTCCTACAAGACCTGCCGCCTTGCGGACCGGTGCAGGGATCGTCTCGTACTTGCGCTCGCGGCGCTCGACAAGGTACCGGTCATAGCCGGCAAAAAGCTCGTCGCCGCCGTCGCCGGACAAGACGACGGTCACGCTATCGGAAGCCAGCTTCGAAACCATGTACGTGGGGATCGCAGACGAATCGCCGAAAGGCTCATCCAGGTACCATGCGATGTCGTCAATAACGTCAAGGACATTCGGCTCGATAACCAGCTCGTGATGTTCCGTTCCGAATTTCTCCGCGACCTGGCGCGCATAATCGAGCTCGTTGTAGTCCGGATCCGTGAATCCAATCGAAAATGTCTTCACCGGACCGGCACTGATCTTTGCCATGGTCGCCACGACCGAACTGGAATCGACGCCGCCGCTCAGAAATGCTCCAAGCGGCACATCAGCAATCAACCGGAGCCTCACCGACTCCTCCAGCAAACCGCGAAGGCGTTCGATGAAGAACTGTTCGCTCTTGCCGTAATCCGGGGCGAAGTCTACGTCCCAATATTCGCGAATCTGAATCCCGCCCTCCGCCGATGCAATGAGCAGATGGCCGGGCTTCAATTTTTGAACACCCTCAACAATGCTCTGTGTGGCCGGTGTGCACATCGCGCTAAGCAGAAGGACTTTCAGCTCTGAGCCGAATGCCAATTGGCCGCCCGTCACTGAATAGAACAGAGGCTTGATCCCGAGTCGATCGCGGGCAAGCAACAGTTTCTTCCGGTTGGCATCCCAGACGGCAAATGCGAACATGCCGCGCATTTTTTCGACGCATGCTTCGCCATATTGCTCGTAAAGGTGAACGATGACCTCTGTGTCGGTATCCGTGTAAAACCGATGCCCCTGCAGCTCGAGGTCGGCTCGGAGATGTTTGAAGTTGTAGATCTCGCCATTGAACACGACCCAGACCGACTGGTCCTCGTTGTGAACAGGTTGATGTCCGGTCTCCAGATCGATGATGCTCAAGCGGCGCATACCGAGAACCACTTCCGAAGCGGCGTAGTAGCCCGCGTCATTGGGCCCGCGATGCACCATCGCGTCGCACATCGATTGAACTTCGTCTTTAGAGACCGGCTTCTCTCCCAGCCTCAGGAGACCGGCGATTCCACACATACAAACTCCTATTGATCTTTGCTCTCTCGCCTTCACTCAACAATCCGGACACCAGCACGAGCGTGCCGTACGTGATCACGTAAGCCAACCCCGCCACCGGCAGCACAACGAGCGCAGAAGCGGCCAATTTGGCGTTCACAATCAGGGCCGGCAGGGCAGCTAGCATGGCCACCAGTAGAATGCCGCCGAGATTCTTCCAAGGCAGCAGCTCACTGAAGCTCGTATTCAGCAGCTTTCTCATGCGCACCAGCACCATCACCTTCGCAATGACAATGCCAAGAATGGTGATGAGAACCGCGCCCATCAGATGGAAATGCGAAAGAAAAAATCCCATCAACAAGACGACTGCGGCCAGCCGGACGACGTTTGTCGCGAACAGGAACCGCATCTCGGCGAACACTCTCAAAACACCGTCAGTCTGAAAGGCAGATGCCAAAATGGAAAGGGACCAGACCATAAAGATCGGTACGCTGGCCGCATAATTGGCCGTGAACAGGAACGTAATGAGGTGGTAAGCGTTCGCCACCAGCAGGCCCACAAACGGAAAGAACAAGAGGGCCAGTTTGCGCGTCGTGTCGTGCCAGATCGGAAGAAGACGCCGGGCGTGGCCATCGCGGATATCCTCAGCCATCCGGACCATCATCACGTTCGATGCGGGTGTCGCCATAAAGTCGACCAGTGGAACCTGCAAGCATCCCACGGAGTAAATTGCAAAGGTTGCCGCATCGAAACTAAAGGCCACAGCATACTGGTGGTAGTTGGACTGGATGACCTGAACGACCACGGAGAGCGAGAAAGGAAGGGCATATGCCCATTGCGCCTTCAACAACGCTTTATCCAGCCGCAAAGCACCGCCGAATTCGTGTCGGAAATAAGGGAAAATCGCGCAGACTCGCAGAAAAAGAAATATGACGCTGCCGATGAGTGCCCATTCAAGGCTCCGGGTGACGAACGCCGGCACGACCAGACAGACCATTCGGAGCACGTCCGAGACGACGTAGGTGACGGCTGCCAAACGATAGCGCTTGCGGGCGATCATCGTGATTTCCAGTACCGTCCCCATCAACATGAAGAGGACGAAGAAACCCATGATCGGAGTGTAGTGCGCCAGCGCGGGGTTCCTCATGCGGTCCGCGATGAACGAAGAAGTCAACATCAACCCGGCCAGGCACACCATTCCGCTGAGGCCCAGCATCAGAAGCGAATTCAGCGCGTATTTCGAGCTGCCCTGCGGGTTGGCAGGAACAAAATAGAAAAGGCACTCGGCCAGGCCAAGTTGACCGATCAGGTAGAGGGTGTACGCAACGAGGGTGAATTGTTTATACGTTCCGAACTCGGCCTGCGAAAACACGCGGACGAGAAGAACCGGTGTAAGGAACGTGACTGCGAAAGCGAGGACGCGCCCCGACATGAGTGTGAACGCGGGACGGAACGTGGAATCATTGGACGGCATTTTCCACGACCCTCGAATCGGAAATATGTTTTGTTGCTGTGATCAGGGCCACAATAATGTACGGCCACCATGTGTACGCGAAACCGCCGGCCATGCTGCAGGCCAGGAATCCAACCAGCGCAATTTCAAGACAGGTGGCGTATGGAGCGAGCCGTCCCTTCTCCAGCTTCCGCACCTGAACCATAGCCGCGCCGAGGAAGATCATCCACGGTATGAAACCGAGCGACCCAAGCTCGCTCAAAACCTGGATAAAGGAATTGTGGATAACCAGTTGGTCCTGGCAGCCGCAGTGGGCGTCTCTTGGAACGTAGAGCGGATATGCAACCAGCGAACACCCGGGTCCCACGCCAAGCAGCGGGTTCGCTGCGAACATCAACGCGCCGGCCTCGTAAGTGGCGAAACGCTGGCGCACGGTGGTGTCTTCCTTCAGGTCCTTGAATCCGTCCTTGCGCGTCCAGAACATGCCGCCCACGACGATACCGCCTACCAGCACGGCAATCATCCCGGCACGGATTGCAAACGATTTCTGTTTCCATCCCATCAGTCCCAGCACGGCGAAAAGGCCAAGCAGGCCGCCACGGGAAAAGGTCAGAAAGATCGCGAGCAGATAGACGCCAATCATTCCCCACAGGGCGACTCGCACGTGCCATCTCGAAATGCTCGCAATACCAGCTGCGATCGGAATCAGAATCAGGAGCGCATAGGCGTCCTCGTTAGGGTTTCCAAAGATGCCTTTCCAGGCCGCGCGAGTGCCTTCCTTGAGAATGCCGTGCAAATAGTTGTTGATCGTTCCGAACGCCGGAATCATGCCCCCGATCAGGAGCGTAAGAAGAACTGTCCGTAGCCGCTTTTCGGTTGTGACGGTATTCTCGATCAGCAGATAAATAAGGATGACTTTTGAAAAGTCCGCCGTCGTGTTGAAAGCCTGCCGCGCGTAGATCGCGCTGAAGCTGGAGAGTGCAGCCACGCCCAGAAACGCGAGCAGGACCAGGCTCTGCGGCCACGCCAGACGGAAGCGCTCCCGTGCCGTGCCGAGCTCGACCAGCATCATGACAATCGCCGCCACCGCTACAACCTGAACCGGCCGAAACGCGTCCAGTTGCTTGAAAATCACAGCGACGTTTGAGTACAGCATGAGCAAGAAAAGGATCAGGAGCTTGAATGAGATCTTCGGCCCGTCGGTAGTGGTTGCCGGGATTTCACGTATCCAGCGGTGTGTGTTTATTGCCGGTATGCGGCACTCAAGCGAGCTTTGCATGCATTCCTTCCTGCATCATCGGGGAGTGGTCGTGTTCACAATGCCCTTTCGTGTCAAAGGCGCCGTACGCGTGGCAATTCATGATGACAGAAGAGAATTGTCCGAATGCGTTCAGGCAGGATCGCTCCCAGAGGACCTTTCTCGGTATCGTGAGCAGCGGCAACTTTTCGTCGCGCGATCGGCAGATTCCGTATGCGTAGCGATACCCCGCTGTGTTTACAGCCTGCGTCACCATTGGATTGAAGCGGCCGTCGGGATATGCAAAGTGCTCGATCGGCGCACCAAGTCTCTGTTGCAGGATCCGCCGGGATTCAGACAATTCGCTAAGCGCTACATCCGCGCTTTCTTTGGTAAGCAACCGGTGCGACTGCGTATGTGATCCGATCGTGATGCCGTCGCGATGCATTGTCTGGATCATGTCCCACGTCAGTGGCGCCATCTCTTCACACCGGTCCGTGCGGCAAGGATCGCCGGCTTCAAGCCTGGCAATCACTTTTTCCAGGGTGTTCTGCGGAAACGTATTCAACAGAGCCGTCATGACCCGGAATGGCACGTGATCCTTCGCCTCCAATCCTTCCAGCGGAAGGTTATTCATGCCAAGCGATTGCAGCGCATATGAAACGGAGTGGGCCAGATGCCTGCCATTCGAGTGGAGATGACGAAGCGTCGAATACAGCCGATCGAACACTTGCGGCTGGCCCGTTCCCACCAGCCCGGTCACGACGAAAACCGCCGCGGGAATGCCTTTGCGTTTCAGCAGGGGATACGCATTGAGAAAGACATCGCTGTAACCATCGTCGAACGTGATCGCCGCAGCCGGCTTTTTGAACGGTCGCCGGGTGGCCAGGTGCGAACCGACCTCGTCAAGCGAGACGAAAGTGAACCGCTTTGCCAGCCAGTCCAGATGCTGCTCCAGCATTGAGGTGCTTATGAGCATCGCGGGGATCGTGTTCCGCCTCGCGTGCTTGAAGTTATCGACGACACGGTGGTAGCAAACGATGAACGGCACCCGCTGCGTATTCGATGATCCGGCCAACCGGCGCACCTGATCCGTCAGCGTATAAGCACAAGCAAAGCATGTCTTTCCAATCGCTCGTAACATGGCAGTTAGCCTTTGGTAAGCACTCGCTTTGCCATTCGGCGGGCAGCCCTGTTTAAGTCGATAGCACGCTTGTAAATGCGCCCTCGCGCGTGGGGAGGATACACTTCCAGCCGGCCGAGACCCCGGACTTCGCTCGCCCAGTGGCACTTGTATTCCTCATCACCGTGCAGCAAGTCGTATTCGGAGACCCCTTCCTCGATAGCCGCCTTGACGGCCAGACCCATCATGACAAGGCCAACGCTCTGTTTGGAGTAAGCCGGATCGAATCCGGATTGATAGAAATAGAACGTCCTGCCGTATGTCAGGCCGTACAACGCCGCCACCGGCTGGTTCTCCAGCCAAATGATCAAAATCCTCAGCCACCCGCGTTCGGCGGCACGCTCCACGAACTCCCGATGGAATGCCACAACAGCATCGGTTTGAAACGCCTCGGACGTTCCTCGCGAGCCCCAGCGTTTCCGGTGAAGCGCGATCACCACGTCCAAGGCGCGCTGCGCGTCGCCCGGTGACCGGACGCATTCCAGCCGCATTTCCGAACCTTTCATCAGGTTTCGGAGCCGGCGGTTGAAGTTATAGCGCTGGCTCGAACTCCGCGTCGCCAGATAGCCGTCCCAGTCGAGACCTGCAAGGTTGATGAATGGACAGACGTTGATTTTTGTCTCTACAGCCGTCCACCGGCGCCGCTCGAGCTGGGCCGCCAATTCCAGGACCGCCGAAGATCCACGCTTCAACTGGCTGAGATGAAGCGTCAGGTTCGATTGGTTCAGCTGCTCCCCGAAAGCGCGTATCACTTCCGGCTCGTGACCCGGCAGCATAATGGCGTCGAGATAGTCTGATCCAATCACACCGCTGCCGAGGAACTCGACCACACGCGGCATCATCCGTGCGTACTGAGCGTCTCGCACCGCCACCGGCATGATCCCGACAAGATTCCCGTCCTCACGGGCGGTAAGGATCGACAGACGGCGGCCCTCAGCCAGATGCTTCCACCACGTGTGCAGCCATTCGTGCGTCAGAAACACGCAATTCGATGCGCTCCGCTGAAGGAGGTTGTTCCACTCTTCCCGAAGTTCGGCAAAACGGCCGGCTGTTTCGATTCGCTCGACGTTCATGCGGCCATACCTATGCGCAGCCGTATGATCTCTTCGGCCATGCGCTCCGCAGCATTCGCTGTGACATCCTGATGGATCGGCACCTCGAGCAGATGGCGGCGTAGAAAATTGGCGTCGGATTTCTGGTGCTCCAGGTCAGCATCGCCTCGATTCCAGAACTCGACAGTCTCGATTCCGGCCTGCCACAGATCGCGTGAGGCCGATTGCTTGTCTTTCACGAGCAAGGGGAAGAACAGGGGGCATACGCCCTCGTTCAGCTTGATGTCCAGCAGTGAGACAGTACCCCGAAGCCGTTCCTCAAGGACCCGGAAATTCCGGCGGCGGGTTTCTTTGATCCAGTTGTATTCGAAACGCGGCAGGAGCGTGTGACAGATGGGCGACATTCCGACATTCACTATGGAAAGGTCGAAGCCAGTATCGCCAACCGGAACTCTGCGAACGCGTCCCGCGCTCAGCGTGCGTCCCGCAGCCCGCTTCAGCGTAAAGAGAGCCCGGCCGCAGGTTTCATAGCGGGACCGAAGCCACTGCAGTGTGAGTTCGATGCTGCGTGCCGCTACCGACAGTTTGCTGGCAAAATTAAGATTCGCGCCCAGCGGGGCCTTTTCGTCTTCCCCCCCAGGCGGGAGAGGACTATTCACCGCGAGCACACCCCCGTTTGGCACGGGCAGCGACTTGTAGAGACAAAAAATGGAATAGTCGCCAAACGTCCCGAGCGGCTTTCGATCGTATTCGCTCATGAAAGAAAGAGCGCAGTCCTCAATGAGCATGATGCCTTTGTCGCGACAGAGAGCCTGCAATTCAGCCATGGGCTGCGGGAAGCCGATGAAGTGCGTCACGTACAGTACCCGGGGGTTCTCCTCACATAACTTCGCCACCGCGTCGAGATCCGGTTCGAGATTCTTTTTGACGGGATAGTAGCGGAGCCTCGCGCCCGCCGCGCGGAGAGCGAAAATCTCGTTGCCGTGATGGTAATCCGGAACCAGCACCGTCCCGCCCTTGTCCAGACCAAGCGCGCGGGCCAGATGATAGATTCCGCTGCGCGCCACATAGAAATACGTCTTGCTCGTGCAATTCAGCGGGAACGGAAGACTCTGCAGCGCGCTCGATTTGACGAAATATGCGGGGTTGAGGCTGGGCCAGGCTGGTATATACATCGCTACCTCGCCCTTAAGACATGTTTCATCCTCGGCAGGACGCTGAACTTCATGTAGTGCAGGAATTTTGGCCGCAGATGGTTCCTGAAAAGAAACAGCCAGCGGTGCTGCCGGGTCTCTTTGGTCCAGTCGAACTTCCATTCGTCATTGACGCCAAGGAAGTCATACTCGGCCAACCCATCGGCACACGCTTTCTGCAGTATCAGATTCAGCAGAGCATTCCCCGGTGAGTACGTGTGATATTCGGGGTCGTAGCCGATCTTCACGCCGTAGAGCGTTTTGTTGTTGCGAAGAAGGTAATTGAAGGAAATACGTTTGCCGCCGACGCGAAGGAACGTGAGATGTAGTTGTCCAAGGTCCGCTTGCCGCTCCGCGAGCTTTACATAGAATTCCGTGACAGCAGGATCGGACGCGATGGCTGTCCCGTGATCGCCCTTCCAGGCGGCGGCCTCGATCTTCAACCCGTCCGCCATTGCATCGCGCACTCCAGCCCTGTCCCTGATTACCTCAACGTCCACAGGGCCGAGCTTGCCAAGTCGCTCGAAACGTTTGCGGAGGTTGTATCGATAGCCCCCTTTGAGTCTTGCGAAGAGCTGTTCGTACTCGCAGTTCAAGGGGATGTAGGGAGACGGCGGCGAAGCCCATTGACCGGTCAGCCAACCATCGGCTTGCGCCAGACTCTCGATGGCCGGAATCGTCGGTGACGTATCCGGCACCTGATTCAACGCGATCGCATCGCAGCGATCCGTGCTGCACAGCTCACGCCACATCCGCTCGTAGACGGCTTCCTCGCAGTTGTTCGCGATAATGAAGTCACATCGGGGCGTGTGCGGATTGTAGATCAACTCCAGCGTATCGAGCTTGAGACCATACATCCTGCTGCGAGTCCGCATCATCGGGGCTGCGGCGACCAGCTCGCCGCCGTCTCGCAACGTGATGATGTGCAGTTGCTTCCCCTCGCCGAACGATTCCCACCAGGTCCGTAACCACGTATGGGAAAGGAACGTCTGGTCGACTGCGGAACGCGCCACCAGCCGATCCCATTCGTGGCCAATCGAATGGAACCGATCCGGAGCGGAGATGACCTCCGGCTGGAGTTCCGCGGGACTTAATAGTTGTGTTTGTGTGCAGACTTCTTGCTCAACCAAATGTCCTTCTTCCCTGTGACGAAATAGTAAAGACCGGCCACTGCGGCCCAATTCATCAGAACGAACGTGTAAGGCAAAGAGATCATGCGTCTCATGCAACTCTCCTACTCTCGTCGGGGACCAGAATGGGCGCGCTGACCCCGCGCTTCGAGAACAGATAACCGGCAGCCGCCGAAATGTACCAGACGCTCTGGAGCGAGAAAAAAAGGGCATAAACGCCGTGCAACAGGAAAACGTTAGATATGAGGAGCGTCATCAGAGCGTATGGAACCAGGAGTCTTCCAACCTTGTGCGACAGGAACTGGACAAAGATTGGATTGCGCCACGGCAGGAGAAGCTGGGGCAATTGTGTCAGCAGCTGGTAATTCCCAGCCAGCGTCCGGACCTTTCGGCCGTACTCGGCCAGTGGACAGCACGCCACCGTGTCGTAGGCTTTGGCTTCGGGATCGAATATCGTCCGTCTGCCTGCGAGAACGACGCGCATGGGAATCACTACATCGTCGATAAGCGTCTCTTCCGGCAACTCCTGATAGAGTTCGCGCCGGATGGCGTAAATCGCACCCGTGGCGCCCGCAACCGAATGAATCCTGCTTTCCATCGCGCGAAGGGCCTTTTCGTAGCGCCAATAGAGACCGACATCGCTTTTTGCTTCTCCCCGCGACTCGTCCATGAGGACAAGTTCGCCGCTGGCCGCGCCCACTTGTGGATCCGCAAAATTCGCCGTCAACTCGCGGATCGCTGCGGGATCGAACATCTGTCTCACGTCGGCGAAGACGATGATTTCGCCCGTCGCCCGCCTCATGGCGAGATTCAGGGCCGAAGATTTTCCGCGATGTTCCGGTGAATGAGACATCTCGATTCCCTGCCTCGCATACTTCCAGACGACAAACTCGGTTCCATCCGTCGGCCCGTCCAGCGCAGCGATGATCTGGAGCTTGCGCTTCGGATAATCCAGCGCAAGACAGTTCAACAGCTTCTTCTCGATCCGCTGACGCTCGTTATGTGCTGCAATTACGATGCTGACCGTCGGCTCGTAATAAGCCTTTTGTACGGGCCGCCCGGCAAGCCTGCGCAGTATCGCGAGCATTGCGGGATACCCGAAGTACACGTAAACGATGAAGATGAAGCTGAGCCAGAAGACGGTTTCCATCATTACCTCGACTATTCGACCGTGACACTCTTGGCCAGATTCCGCGGCTTGTCGACGTCGCAGCCGCGCAATAGGGCAACGTGATACGCAAACAGTTGAAGCGGGATGGTCGCCAAAATCGGATTCACCAGCGGATCGGCACAGGGGATGTAGATCGTGTGATCCGCCTTCTCGCTAACTTCCTTGTCTCCGACTGTAGCGACGGCGATCACTATTCCGTCACGAACCTTTACTTCTTCAATGTTTCCCATTGTCTTGCGATAAACGGTGTCCTGAGGCACCAGGACGACAACCGGCATCTCCGCATCGATAAGCGCAATAGGTCCATGCTTCATCTCGCCGGCGGTGTAGCCCTCGGCGTGGATGTATGAAATCTCCTTGAGTTTCAGGGCCCCTTCCATCGCGATGGGGTAGTTGACGCCCCGGCCGAGATACAGGAAGTTTTTGGAATTTCTGAAGCGCTCCGCCAGGACCGCCATGTCATTGCCCTGCTCCAGGATCGTGTTGATCTGATCCGGAATCTCGCGCAGCTGGCGCACATGACGCGCGATCTCGTCTGCGGGCAGCGACCCGCGTGATTGCGCGAGTTGCAGCGCAAGCAGGTAGAGAGCGATCAGTTGAGTTGTGAAGGCCTTGGTTGACGCAACACCAATTTCCGGACCTGCATGGGTATACAACACAGCGTCGGACTGGCGCGCAGCCTGGCTCCCCACGACATTGCAAATCGAAAGCAGGCGGGCGCCTTTCTCCCTGGCTTCTTTCATTGCCGCCAGCGTATCCGCCGTTTCGCCGGACTGGCTGATGCCGACAACGAGATCGTTCGGCCCGATGATCGGATCGCGATAGCGAAACTCGGACGCGTTATCCACGTCGACCGGAATTCGGGCCAGCGACTCGATCAGGAATTTTCCGACGAGACCGGCATGTAGAGACGTTCCCATTGCTACGATGTGCAGCCGGTCGACTGACGACAACGCTTCCATATCTCCCAGATCAGCGTCCAGCGTGATCGTGTTGTTCGCGCCCAGGCGTCCGATCAGAGTGTCTCGAATTGCCCGCGGCTGCTCGTAAATCTCCTTCTGCATGAAGTAGGCATAGCCTTCCTTTTCGGCCATCTCTGCCGTCCACGTGATCGTTTCGGGCGGCCGGCACGTGCAGCGTCCGTCAAAGTCCGTAAACTGAACGCTATCGCTTCCAACAACAGCAAGTTCGCCGTCCTTGAGGAACACCATGTCACGCGTGTACGGCAGCAGCGCCGGCACGTCCGACGCGATGAAGTTTTCGCCGGAGCCGATTCCAACCACGAGCGGCGGCCCGTTTCGCGCGGCCACAATTTTGCGACCGCCATCTTCGCTGGAAACGACAACGATGCCGTAGACACCTTCGACGTCACGCAGGGCCTGCCGGACAGCAGCCTGGAGGTCTCCGTCGTAATAGCTTTCAATAAGGTGTGGCAGAACTTCGGTGTCCGTCGCGCTGGCGAATTTGTGTCCGTCCGCGATCAGGCGACGCTTGAGTTGGAGATAATTTTCGATAATCCCGTTATGCGCCACGAAAAAGCGGCCCGTGCAATCGCGGTGTGGATGCGAATTACCTTCGCTAGGTCTGCCATGAGTCGCCCATCTCGTGTGGCCAATGCCGCATTTTACCGATCCGTTCGTCGGATTGGTTTCTTTGATTTTTTCTTCGAGGCCGCCGATCCTTCCGACCGAACGTACGATTGTCGGTGCCTCTTCATCGATGATCGCGACACCGCAGGAATCGTAGCCGCGGTACTCGAGCCTCTTCAGTCCATCAACCAAAACACTGGACACCTCTCGGGAACCGATGTAACCCACGATTCCGCACATGTTACCTCCTGTTACTTTGGCCGCAGGTAAGCTCCTGCACGCCTGTTACGCCATTCGCGAGTGAGACAACTACCCGGGCAAGCGCGTCGGGATCGTGCCTGGCTTTCAATTCGCCATCTTTCAACAGAGCTGCTGCCACCGGAATCACGCCGGCTCTGCGGACTTCGTCTTCGGTTTCGCGGGTGAACAACACAGTCTCGGCTTCAGACCTCAGATACGCCTTTGCAAGTCCAGTGCCTATTGCCTGGTTGTTGAGAACGCAAGCGTCAATTGATCCCGCGGGCAAATACGATTGGAGCGCCCGCAAGTGATCCACAGCCGAATAACCATCGGTCTCACCGGCCTGTGTCATCAGGTTGCAAATGTAAATCTTGACGGCGCGCGAGGCATAGATCGCTTCCGCCACGCCCTCCACGAGCAGATTGGGAATGATGCTTGTGTACAAACTGCCTGGACCAATTACGATGGCATCGGCGTACTCAATTGCCTCGAGTACACCCGGCGAAGGCAGCGGGTCCGGTGGATCGAGCCACAGACGGCTGAGCTTTACCTTCGATTGCGGAATACTCGATTCGCCTTCGACCGTTGTTCCATCTTCACACAGCGCACACAAGGTCACGGGAATCTCGGTAACCGGCAACACTCGCCCCTCGAGCCGTAGAAGGTCGGAGGCGAGCTGCACCGCGCTCTGGAAATCACCCGACATTTGATAGAGAGCCGAAAGGATCAGATTTCCAAGAGAATGGCCGGCGAGCCCGTCGGTCACTTCGAATCGGTGCTGGCACATCAGGGTGAGCAGTCTGTCGGCATCGGCCAGAGCCACGAGGCAATTGCGGATGTCTCCCATCGCCGGCATGCCGAAAGCCTGCCGCAATGTGCCGGTCGAGCCGCCGTTATCGGAGACGGTGACGATCGCAGTGATGTCGATCGGTTCTTCCCCGTCCTCGTTGAGTTTTCTCAGTCCACTCAGCAGGACCGGCAGACCAGTGCCACCGCCAATGCCGACAATTCTCATCGGCCCTCTCCAGCAAAGACAACCTTGATGGTTCTGAACAGGATGCTCAGATCCAGGCCGAGAGACATATGTTTCGCGTAATAGAGATCGTATTGCAGCTTTTGATAGGCGTCTTCAACAGAAGCGCCATACGGATACATCACCTGCGCCCAGCCTGTAACTCCGGGTTTTATGTAATGGCGCAGGTCGTAATAGGGGACCTTGTCCTTCAGCAGATCCACGAAGTACTGGCGTTCCGGTCTTGGCCCGATGAAACTCATCTCGCCACGGATGACGTTGTAGAGCTGGGGCAGTTCGTCCAGCCTGCACTTGCGTAGAAACGCGCCTATCCAGGTGACGCGGTCATCGTCCTTCTTAGCCCATGCCGGGCCGGTATGCTTTTCCGCATCCATGCGCATCGACCGAAACTTGTAGACGATGAACTTCTTTCCCTGAAGCCCGACTCGCTCCTGTCTGAAGATGGCCGGGCCCGGCGACTCGATCCAGATTGCAGCGGCAACCAGCGCCATCAGGGGCGCGGAAAGAATAAAAAGAGCAATGGATACGATTAGATCAAAGATGCGCTTGCAACCGAGATAGAACCTCGACGGCCCAAAACCGTTTGCAAAGATGACGCTTTTCGACGTCAGACCCTGGAGCCAGATTTTGCGCTCGGCTTTTTCGAACGACTCGATAGCCCTTTCAATCTTGACGCCTCGGAACTTGAAATCAATAAGCGTTTTGGCGGCGGCGCTGTCTTCCTCAATGTCTACATCGGCAACGATGATTCGAGCAATGTCCTCTCGCCTTGCGAATCTCACCAGCTCCGCGTACTGAACGACGCGAATGCTTTCCGGCTGCTCTTTGTGCAGGAGCTCGTCACATAGTTTCCGCGCTGTTGCCTCAGATCCGAGGATCAGCGTGGCGGGAGGCTCCCGTCGGTTAACAACACTTCTTACGAGACCAATACTCTCGTCCATAACTTATGCTGCGCTTTTCTTGTAGTACTCGTACGCGTAAGCGTAGCGACTACGCTGGTAAATTACGTCGTTGAGCACGGCTCCGAGCAGGTTCGCTGCATCGAAGCTTTCAACGGCGTGCTGGAATAGCTCTCGCGGTGTCTCGCGCGAGCGCACAACGAACAGGACCTTGTCAGAAAGGCCGCTGAGAATATGGCTGTCCGCGATCGGCAGGGTCGGGGGCGCATCAACGATGACGTAAGCGAACTCCTGCTTCAGTCTTTCGAAGAGAGCCCGAGCCTTGAGCGAAGCGAGAGCTGCCACAGGATTTGAAGGCGGCACGCTTCCTCCGATGACGTGCAGTGCTCCCACCTTCGTGATGTACCTTTCGGTACTGTCCTCAGGCCT
>QHXD01000073.1:1951-2656 GCA_003223895.1 Acidobacteriota bacterium | reverse complement strand
GCCTCCGCATGTCCGCATCGACAAGCAGGACTTTTCGGTCGGTAGTTAAAGCCAGCGCCATCGCCAGGTTGATGGCCGTTAACGATTTGCCTTCCCCGCCGGCGGCACTGGTGAGCGTCACAACCTGTGTGTCCGAGCCCGCGCACAGTTGCAGCAACTTCATCGCGAGGATGCGGTATTGTTCGGCCGCGACCGACTCCGGATCGGTGATCGTGACGATGGGATTCTTTAGTTTGCTCTTTTTGCCCCCCTTGTTGGGGATGCTCGGAATGACGCCGACCACCGGCAAAGTCGAAAACGCCTGGAAATCGTCGACGGTTCCGAAAGTCGTGTCGTTCTGCTCCAGAACGAAAGCCAGAGCGAGCCCCATACCGATGCCGGCAGCAATTCCCATCAGGATCAGCCGCGCCCGTTGCGGACTGTAGGGCCCTGCGGGAAGGCCCGCGGGCTCGACAATCGCGAATGCAACACCGCTGTCTGCCTTTTCGAGGCCCTTTGCGAGCTTGGCGTCGAGCTGCCTGTCGAGCAAGGCATGAAGCTGCTTTTCACCCACGTCGTATTCCCTGTTCATGTCTTCGATCACGCGTTCGTTCTGAGGAGTCGCATGGATACGCCCGTTGAATTCGGCGATCTGCCCATTGATCCGCTGTTGCTCCTTCTGATAACCCACGAGACGTTGGTCGATGCCCTCCAGTTCTGCTTTGA
>QHXD01000073.1:0-1851 GCA_003223895.1 Acidobacteriota bacterium | reverse complement strand
GCTCGGCGTGTAGCCGCGCGTCTCGAACTCCCTTTGCTTGCCGCGAAGCTCTTCCAGTTTGGTCTGTTCCGGCGTTGTCTCCTCCACAACCGATTGCTCGAGCAGGCCCTTCGCCTCCAGTTCGTGCATCTCCTTCATGATCGACGTCCGGCGTGCTTCGTCTTCCGCGATCTTGGTTTCATTGTGCGAATAGTTGTCGGTGAGGGACTGAATCTGGCGGAAGCTGTCATCGATGTGCTCGGGCAACGCCGTAACGGATTTCTGCTTGTAATCGTGGATTTCCTTACTTTGAGCATCGAGGCGTTTTTTCAACGCTTCGAGCTGGTCATCGATGACCGACGCCGTTTCCTGAGTCCTCTGCGTGCGGCTCGCCGACGTCTGCTGAATGAAAAGCTGCGCCAGCTTGTTTGTTACGTTCATCGCTTCGTAGCGATCTTTCCCGTTCGCGTATGAAAGCGTGAACGAATGCTCGCCTTCGACCTTTATCTCGATACCGGACTTCAACTCCTCGATCGCTTCAGGCGGCACGTTTCCCTGGGCATTCTTGTATGCGGTCAACTCTTTCGCCGCTGCTTCGAGTACCGGCTGGCCAAAAAGAGCTTCGCGAACCATCCAGAGGTGATCTTCCATTTGAAGCGGCTGAGGAGCCACGTGTTTTATGTACTCCGGCGCTGTTGTCTGCTCGGCGGCAAGAGTGGCGGTCGCGCGATATTTGGCCGGCGCCAGCCAGGCGAAAAGGGTAAATCCAACGCTGAGGAGAATGGTCGGAATGATGACGATCAACTTGCGGCGCTTGAGCGCTTCAAGTACTGAGAATATCGACAGGCTGTTTCCAGTTGGTGTATTTGCCATGCCTCCTTTCTATTCGGGATCGGGAGTTCGGCGCCGTCGCGCGTGTTCGGTCAGCGCGACATAGTCTTCATCTCGATTGAGCCGGTTGATGCGTCGCTCGCGTTCGTCCGATAGAGAGAACTCGAGGCCGACAATAAAACGGTTGCGCGACAAGGGCGCCTTGATGTGGTCATTCCACGGCGCCTGGTACGTTTCAACACTGGCGAAAGTGACGGTTCGATCCGTCCACCGGTAGTCGACGCGCGCCCTTGCGATCAGAGAATGGTTGGGGCCGGCGACCTTTTGCGATACATTATGCGTCGCGTTGGTTTCCACTTGCAGACCGATCCGCTGCGTTGGCTGGCCACTCAGGCGAAACAGGATCTGGTCGATATAATTTGCCGGAGCCAGCCCATTGGGCAACGCGTTCGGAACGCCGGGCTCGATGCCGAAGGAAGCTGACCGGGAATACCCTGCCCCAAGCCAGAAGACACCCAGCCGTCTGTTACCCAGGATGCCGAAGACGTAGCTCTTCCCGTTGTCGAGAGTGCTCATACCGCCGTTGAACGAAAGGTACATGCTCGGACTGAGGGATACCTGGTATCCCATCGACAACGTCTGCACGGGATGCTCAAGTTCACGCTTGGTGTCCACGGCGTCATCATTCGGTTTCGCCCTGTTAATGGGCGCAACTTTGAAGAACGAGTACGTGGCGCTTACACGCTGCCTGCGCGTGATCATCCGGCTGGCGGTAAAGGAAACGCCGTGGGTTACGTTATCGAGAATGCGCGCCTGAAACGGATCCGTCTGCCCGAAGGTCGTCACCGCGTTCCCATACGACACTTCGAACGCAGTCAACGGTGTTGCCTGGATTTCAAATGAGCCGCGCATCGCGTTTTCCCTGAATGGACTTCGCGGCAACAGCACAGAAACGTTCTGCAAGATCCGTACAGGATCCTTGGATTTCCAGTATTGATCTGTAAACGAGAAGCGTGTCCTGCGGCTCGGAAAGAACAGGAA
>QHXD01000485.1 GCA_003223895.1 Acidobacteriota bacterium | reverse complement strand
GGTCGTCAACACCGCGAGTAATGTGAACGATGGATTCTTTCGAAGCACTCGCAGCGCGTATTGGACGTCACCGCAGACCGTGTCCAGCCATGCACCAACCCTGCTTTGCCGCATGAGTTCTTTCACCTGCTCGGTCCCGCCGAATTCCACAAGAGCCTCTCGGCGAGCATCTTCCCGCGACATGCCGCGCACCATTTTGTCGTGCACAGCCTGCTCCACATACGAGCGGATCTCTTCGTCGAGTTCGTGCTCGACCTGAGATCTGTTTCTCAAGCGCCGCAGCAGCGACCGAATGCGTGTCCAGAACATAGAAGACCTCAGGCGCCCTGGAGGACTTTGGTAATGGCCAGCGTAATGGCGGTCCAATCCTGCTGCTCGCGAGCGAGCTGCCTGCGGCCGGCTGTGGTGAGTGTGTAATACTTCGCGCGCCGGTTGTTTTCGGAGGTGTCCCACTGCCCCTTGACCCATCCGTTCTCTTCCATACGCTGCAGTGAGGGAAACAGCGAGCCAGGCGTGACTTGAAACACGCCGCCAGTCAGATCCTCCAGACGCAGCATGATTCCGTAACCGTGCTGCGGCTCGCGCTCGAGGACTTTCAGAATGAGGAGATCGAGCGTGCCTTGAAGAACGTCGCGCTTTTGATTCCTGGGAATATCGCCTCCTATCGAGATCCGATAGGAATACGCCATCAGATTCTAAATGTCAACTAGTGGACTGTAAGGGTGAAGTGTGCAAAATACGCCGCGATGGCTAGCCGCGGGGCTGCATTCCCAAAACAACACCAGCCCCGGGCTTGCGGGCCTGTTGCCCAAAAGGAAACCATCGGCGGTCTGCACGTAGCCGTGGGCTTTTTGCCCGCGTTCAAACACAATTAAAGAATTCTTCTGGCGGTATTTGAACGCGGGCATAAAGCCCACGGCTACGTGCTAAACCCAACTTGATTTCATTTGGGCAACAGGCCTTTGCGCCCGGGGCTACACTCTGTCGCCGCTCCACGGCTGAACACAGACGCGGGCTTCATCACCGGGCCAAAGTGGACAACGAGGGCCCGTCGTGTCAAGCTCGACAGAGCACAAGCCATGCGTTATTTTCGGTCGTGGCCGTTTGATATTGGCCTCATTCTCCTAATGTCTGGGCCGCTGGTCGGCTACGCCAGGAAGCCAATCCGGTACAAAAGTCTTGGATGGGGCGGTTTTTGGTCTGTTGACCCGACAGTTATCATTCTTTGTCTTCTCCTGTCGGCAAGTGGAGTGTGGCTCGCAGTCCGGAGTGCGTATCGCGTTCGACGCACCCATGAAACAAGATGATCTCTGCTTCAAGTCTATCGACCTAAAAGCTCACGCCGACGTTTGCGTTCAATTCCGCCGAGACTCCTTTATTTGCAGCTTGGCCCGGGATGGATTCTTCGATGGAGCGGGCCCGAACGGTGTCGACTATCTCGAAGGGCTCAGGCAACGCCAGGCAAGATTTCCCGATGGGTACGTGCATTTGTGGCACCGGGACAAAATCATTGGCCAAATCGAAATGCAGATTCTTGAGGAGCCTCGGATTGGCTATGTCAATCTGACCTGAACCACGGTATGCGTCATTCACTGGACGGGATCAGCGCGACCGCGACGACGCCAGCGACCAGGCACGCTACGGCGCCGAACGCGACGGCCCACTCGATCGAGCGGGCCGCGATGATGCCTGCTAGCGCCGAGCCAACCGGGATACCGAGATAGTTGAAGGACATCGAGACGGCGAAAGCCCGGCCCGTCCAGGCCGGGTCCGTGCGGCGTTGGCGAAGCGTGAATAGAGCCACGTCGAGCGGGCCGTTGAGAAAGCCGGTAAGCCCCATCACGAGCACCAGCACCACAATGTTCGACTCCAGCAGGAGAACCGCGATTGTCACAGCCGATGCGATCATCGGTACAGCAAGCATGATCCGCTCGCGGTTGCGGCTA
This sequence comes from Acidobacteriota bacterium, assembly GCA_003223895.1. GTDB lineage: Bacteria > Acidobacteriota > Terriglobia > 20CM-2-55-15 > 20CM-2-55-15 > 20CM-2-55-15. The sequence continues at coordinate 4,732 of QHXD01000485.1, read as the reverse complement.
TCGATCCGTCCGCAAACGATCGCGGAGATGACGCCTGTCAGACCTTGAACTGCAAAGACCAGCCCGACCACGGTCTCGTTGAGATGGAATCGCTCCAGGATGAGGAGCGGGACGACGATGGTGAATGTGCCTCCGGCGAGGTTCACAAGTGAGATGGCGAACCCGAGGCCGCGCAATGTGGGATTCTTCCACGTGTAAATCAGACCTTGCCATGCTTCAACGAGCAACGGCCCAGTCACAGGCGATTGCGCGGGCGGATCCGGCGCACGGGCGATGACGATCGCCGCCAGGCCGAAACTCAGGCCGACGATGATGAACGCGACCGCCCCACCCCAGAGTGCGACAAGCCCGGCAGCGACCGGCGGGCCCACGATGCTGGCGATGACATAGCCGGTGGAGTCTATCGCGTTGACGCGCTCCCAAAGATGACTGGGAACAATGATGGGGAAAAGGCTCCGCAGGCCGGTCGCCGAGAGCGGCGTCGTGAGCGATGCGATGGCCGCGATGACCATGAGTAACCACGCTGGAAGAGCGCCGGTCAGGGCCAGTATTCCCATGAGCGTCAATGATCCCAGGGCGACAAGGTAGTCGAGAACCACAAGCCGCACCCGCCCGTGGCGCTCAAGGAGCGCACCTGCAATCGGGCTAACGACCAGGCCGGGAAAAATGGCAAAGAAGGTGGCCAGGCCGGCAAGCGTCGGCGAGCGGTAGGACGCCAGCGTGAACAGCACTATCGTGACGCTTACCATCGACTGCCCGATGCGGGCAATCTGCATACCGAGAAGGAGCGGGACGATGGCAGGGACTTTCAACAGCGCACGATAGGAACGATCGAGCGGAGCCGGGCTCTGGACTAACCCCGGGTCGGAAGGACGATAACCCTGCGCCATGGGACTTCGCCACGGCTTTCAGATCCCAAACCGTGCTGTTCAATGAGTTGGTGCTGCAGGCGCCGGATGTGAGCCGATTGCGGCGCCAGCTCGACGGGTTTGCCATAAGACATCACGCGATCCAGAGCCTCCGCCACTTCGGTCATCGCCGTCTCTTCTTCGCCCTTCTGATCCTGCAGGCCGAAGGTCCCCATCAGGAACGACTTCATCTGGCTCACGGTGTTGCTCCGGATGATCGCCACCTCCAGGCCGTGATCTTCCAAATCCTTCAGCGTGCGCGGCTGCCGTTTCTCCTGGGACTTCAGCGTCAGCACGACGTCCGCATCCTTGGGCGTCTTCGCAATTGTTGCGGAAACCTGCAGGTCGTTGATCGCCCGCATCAGGCGGTCCTTGCTGACACCGTAGGGATAAATACGGACCGTCTTTCGGCCTGTAGCCGGTTCTTCAACGCCGCGTTCGCGTGCCCGCTTTTTTCGCGGTTCGTCCACAGGCGCTGCCGCGGTGAGGACGGGGGGAACGACTTCCTCGACAACCTCGAAACCTTCCGCCTTGCGAATTCGCACTTCCGGACGCGTGGAACGCCCTCTCAGGAACGCGTCCACGACGGAAACCGTATCGTGATAGACGGAAAACTCCTCGCGATTCCGAATCTCCACAAGCGTGTCGAACGTGGGCGGTGCTTTGCGCTCCAGAACCGTCTTTTGCGTTCCCCGGCGCCTGGCTTCTTCGTCGCTGAGCGTGACGGGATGAATACCGCCGAGAAGATCGGCGAGCGTCGGATTCATGAGAAGGTTATCGATGGAGTTTCCATGCGCGGTCGCAATGAGCTGAACGCCTCGCTCGGCGATCGTTCTGGCGGCGAGCGCTTCCGCCTCGGTTCCGATCTCGTCGATGACGATGACCTCGGGCATATGATTCTCGACGGACCTGCATGCGCCTGCTCGTTCCGATGCCGGGATGCGGAATGTCGCCGTCTCCCGCAATTTCATTCGATGTATCGACGACGATGACCCGCTTGGTCAGTTCCGTCGAAAGCACGCGGGCGCTTTCGCGGAGCAGCGTGGTCTTTCCGACGCCAGGACGGCCGAGAAGGAGAACGCTTTTTCCGGATTCGACTACGTCGCGAAGGATGTCCACGGTTCCGAACACGGCGCGGCCCACTCGGCATGTCAAACCGACAATGATCTCCCGGCGGTTCCGGATGGCGGATATGCGGTGCAAGGTGCGCTCTATGCCCGCGCGGTTGTCCTGCGTGAAGGCGCCGACGCGATGAATTACATAGTCGAGGTCTTCGCGGGCGATCGGCGGTTCGCTGAGATAAATGGCGCGGCTCGGAAAGCGTCCTTCGGGCTGGCGCCCGAGGTCCATGACCACTTCGATCAGGTTCTTCAAATCCGCCTGACGATTCAACGACTCGCGGATGGTCGGCGGCATAACGCGCAGAAGTAAATCAAGATCGTCGGTGATTTCCTTGCTGGGCAATTCACTTCTCCTGATTTACAGGTGAATCTGCTAACCTGAAACCGTGGTTATAGAATTACGGGAAAGCAAAGATCTCGAACAACTTCTCGACAAATCGAAAACCGATCCCGTTCTCATTTTCAAGCATAGCACGCAGTGCCCGATCAGCGCCGAAGCCTACGAAGAGTTCTCGCGCTTCGCGCGAAGGGCCGGCGACATACCCTGCGGCCTGGTTCTCGTGATCGAAAATCGCGATGTGTCTGGCGCCATCGCAGCGCGGCTCGGGATTCAGCACGAATCCCCGCAGGCGATAGTGGTGCTGGACGGCCGGCCCGTGTGGAGCGCTTCGCATTGGTCCATCACCGAGGACTCGCTGAGCGAGGCACTAAAAGATGCCAAATCGGCTCATCAATGAGACAAGTCCCTACCTTCTTCAACACGCACAGAATCCAGTCGATTGGTACGCCTGGGGCGCCGAAGCTCTCGAGCGCGCTGCCAAAGAAGACAAGCCCATACTTCTGAGCATCGGATACTCCGCGTGTCACTGGTGCCACGTGATGGAGCACGAGTCTTTTGAAGACGCCTCTATCGCGCGGATCATGAACGACAATTTCGTCAACATCAAAGTCGACCGCGAGGAACGCCCGGACATCGATCAGATCTACATGACCGCCGTCCAGATCATGACCGGTAGCGGCGGCTGGCCGCTGACCATCTTTCTCCTTCCGACGGGTGTACCGATTTTCGGAGGCACATACTTTCCACCGGAAGACCGTTTCGGCCGGCCCGGGTTTCGGCGCGTCCTGGAGGCGATCTCCGAAGCCTATAGAACCCGGCGCGATGAGATTCTTGCGAACTCAAAGGGCCTTCTCGAACATCTGGACCGGCAGAAGCTGCAACAGTCCGAAGACGCCGAGATCGATGCGAACCTGCTGGACCTTGCTTACCGCGCTCTCGAAACGCGATTCGACCCGCGGGAAGGCGGGTTTGGAAACGCGCCAAAGTTTCCTCCCGGCATGAGCATCGATTTCCTTCTTCGATATCATCACCGCGCCGATGAACCGCATGCCTTGCACATGGCAACGCTGACGCTCGACAAGATGGCTTACGGCGGCATGTACGATCAGGTCGGCGGCGGCTTTCATCGTTATTCCACAGACGACCGCTGGCTCGTTCCTCACTTCGAAAAAATGCTCTATGACAATGCGCTGCTGGCGCGTGCGTACCTCGATGCGTACCGGACAACCGGCGTACCGCTTTACAAGCGCATCACCGAGGAGACACTGGACTTCGTCGTTCGCGAAATGCGCGATCCCAGCGGCGCCTTCTACTCCACGCAGGATGCCGACAGCGAGGGCGTTGAAGGAAAGTTCTACGTCTGGACGCTCGAAGAGTTCCGCGAGGTGGTGGGCCCGGACGCCGACACACTCGCGAAATACTTCGACGTGACGGAGCAGGGAAATTGGGAAGAGCAAAGTATTCTCAACGTGCCGCGGCCGCCCGAGTTGTTCGGCAAGCTGGAAAAGTTGTCGACCGAAGAACTCGCGTTGATGGTGGACGCTGCGAAGAAGAGGCTCTACGCCGTGCGGGAAAAGCGCGTGAAACCAGGCCGCGACGAGAAAGTTCTGACGGACTGGAACGGCCTCATGCTGCGAGCGTTCTCCGAGGCCGCGACTCATCTCGGCCGCGACGACTATCGGGCTGTTGCTGAAGCGAACGCCGGCTTCATTCTTACAACTCTGTGGGATGGGAAGCGCCTGCTTCACAACTTCAAGGATGGGCGGGCGCGCTTCAACGGATATCTCGACGATTACGCGAACTTCGCCGACGGACTGTTTGCTCTATACGAGCTGACGCTGGATTACAAATGGCTCGAACACGCTGTGCAGGTCGCGGACCGAATGATCGATCAGTTCTGGGATACGGAAGGCGGCGGGTTTTTCTTCACCGCGAAAGACCATGAATCGCTGATCACCCGAACGAAGGATTACTTCGACAACGCAACGCCGTCGGGTAACTCGATTGCGGCCGATGTGCTGCTCCGCATGGCAGCGCTGCTGGACCGCCCGGATTATCGCGACAAAGCCGAGCAGATCTTCCGCACAACGTTCAACTTACTGCGGGAGTATGCCTCCGGCTTCGGCCGAATGCTGGCGGCTGTGGACTTTTACGTTGGACCTTCCAGGGAAGTCGCAATCGTGGGCAAGCCGGACGAATTTCTGTCGGTTCTGCGCCGGCAGTATTTGCCTCGAACAGTGGTTGCAGCTGGTGGCGACAACCGCGTTGCTTTACTGCGTGACCGTCCCATGGTGGATAGCAAACCGACGGCTTACGTCTGTGAGAACTTCACATGTAAGCAGCCGGTCACTGACGGCGCCGCA
>QHXD01000072.1 GCA_003223895.1 Acidobacteriota bacterium | reverse complement strand
TGGCCGCAGATCGTCCGGCTCTACGATCTCCTTGAACGCCTGCAGCCCTCCCCAATCGTGTCGCTGAACCGCGCTGTCGCGGTTGCCATGGTCGACGGTCCCCGGCCGGCGCTCGCTCTGATCGATGCGCTCGCCGCTACGGGCGATCTCGACAGCTATCACCTGCTGCATGCTGCGCGCGCTGATCTGCTGCGCCGACTCGGCTCATTGGTAGAAGCGGCGAAGAGCTACGGGCGAGCGCTTGCACTGGTCACCAACGATAGCGAACGCCGATTTCTGGAGCGCCGCCTGCGCGAAGTTCGGCCGGCTGCGATTTCGCCTTAGTGAAGCGGCGCCACCCGCCAGCGGCTGTAGGCGACGAATGCTGCAAGGATTCCCACCACCAGCGGAATCAGCGCCAGTATGGCCTCAGCATACGTCACGTTGACCCAGACGGCACCCACCATGATGATCACCAGTCCGGCCGCTGCCAGCGGTGTCAACCCCGGCCGAATGCGCAGCAGCCCGGGCAGGATCAGACCGAGCGCCCCAAGCACTTCGCACACGGCGATGAATCGCAGGAACGGGCCCGGCAGCGGCAACTGCTGCGTCAGCGCCTCGATCGGCAGGATCAGCTTGACCCCACCGGCGAACAGAAAGAGGAGCGCAAGCAAAAACTGAAGGATCCATAGTGTCCGGTTCACGAATCGGTCTCCTCCATGGGAAGAATATTCCCCTTCCGTTGGGGGTCTGAAATCTGGCTCGGCAATTATAACGCTAGTCCTGCCCGCTCTGCGGATCGATGCGGGCTGAGCGTCGCGCCGGTGTTGCAAGCAGTCCACGGGCTTGCGCCAGTGGACTGTTCTTGCGCCGGCTACCTCTTCTGGAACACTAGCTGAACCTCTGAAGCCGAGAGAGCCCGGTTATACACACGGATCTCGTCAAGCATCCCTTTGAAGGGATCGTTGTCGCCTCCACTGCCCTCTCCCGTGCCGCCGATAACGGTATTGGCGGTTGCGGAATCTCCCAGATTCATCACAGCCATCGTCACAATACGGAACGACGCTCGATTTCGAATGGACAAATTTCCGGCTTGCCATTGCCATCGATCCTGCATCTGCATTGCGAAACGATTGAGTTTATTCGCCAATACCCACAAGAAACGGCCAAACTCAGTATTCACTCGCCTTGAATTGAGGGTTTCCCCGGATATGACCGAACTCCGATGCCCGTTATTCTGTAACACGTGGGCCCCTGGTACGCGGAGTCGTACCGGATTGGTTAAGTCATTGAGCAGTGTGAGGGCGAATTATGCCTCGATTTGAATTAGGCGCGAGAGTCTTAGTGCGATCAACGATCTTCAACAGGCACGTTGGTGATGAAGGAAGTATTTCGAAAGTGATTCCCCACAAGTCCGGCAAGGGGACGCTCGATAAATACGAAGTCGAGTTCGCGGATGGAGAGAAGAGCCTCTTCTGGGACATTCAATTAGGGCGACCGGCCAAAGTCGCTCCAGCCTCTGCGACCCAGAACATAGCGACAACGATCACATGACCTGGGAGTTGCTCTGAAGTGCGGGGCGGCAGTGACCTGATTGCGGCCCCAGCCACGGCATCTCCACCACAAATCTCGAGCCCTGGCCCGGCCCGGAGCTCTCCGCGCGAATCGAGCCGCCGTGAAGTTCGACCAGATTCCGCACGATCGCCAGCCCGAGACCAAGCCCGCCGTGGCCGCCGCTTCCCTCCGCCTGCCAGAGCGGCTCAAACAGATGCGGCAAATTGTCGGGGCTGATTCCCTTCCCGGTATCGGCAATCGTGAGATGAAAACAGTGATCCGTGTACGCCAGCGTGACGCCGACGGAGCCGCCCTCCGGCGTAAACTTCAGAGAGTTGGACAAGAGATTCCAGACAATCTGCTGGAAGCGCTTCGAATCCAAAACTGCCATCCGCCCCTCGTCGGGTATGCCACGATCAAGTCTTACGCCTTTGGCGCTGGCCATTGGCTCCAAGGTCTCGAGAGCAGAACCGAGCGTCTCCCGTATGTCTATGGGCGCGAGATCCAATTCCAGCTTTGCTGCGCTGATTCGAAAAACATCCAGAAGCTCTTCGATGAGCTGAAGCTGAACGCCCGCGTTGCGCTCAATAACCTCCGCTCCCTTTCGTATGGCTTCTTCGTCCGGCTGATTTCGAAAGATGCGCGCCCAACCCAAAATCGAAGTCAGGGGAGTGCGAAGATCATGCGAAAGAACGGCTAGAAAGCGGTCTTTCGCTGCATTCGCCTTGTCCGCTTCTTCACGCGCTGCCACCAGTTCACTCTCGCGGACGACTCTCTCGCTCACGTCATCGATAGCGGTAATCGTACCCACAACCTTTCCTTCGGAGACCAGCGGCGCGATGCGAGCGCTCTGTTGCATTTCGGAAAGATTGTATTCCGGCCTCGCTGGCAGCCTCACCAGATAGCGATGAAAACGGTGCGCCAGCACAGTTACCTGCCCGTCGAGTGCGTTTCGGTACATCCGGTCCAATCCGCGTTCAACCAGATCCGGAAAAACCTCAAATAGAGGCCGGCCTACGACCACGTCGGCGCTGCGTCCTGTTGTCTGTTCGAGCCAGCGATTCCATCCACGAATGATGAGGGCGGTATCGGTAGTGACAATGCCTTGTGGAGCATAGTCATTCAACCAATCGATTATCGGTCCATTGAAATCGAAGTTCTTTAGCATTGCGCTCAAGCGTAGTGACTTTGTTCCCAGTTTTCGATGGATCTCAGTAAACGGTCCAGCGACGATACGCCCAGGACGATCGCAAGGTAGCCGGAGACGGCGCTTTCCTTGATACGGAAAGCGGTCGATACCACCACCGCGTAGCGCAATTCTTCGGTGCCTATCGTAATGGACCGGAGCAACTTGTCCAGATTCTCCAGATGCAGCCGCGGCATTGAGAACGAGACCTGAACGTGCAGCAGATTGCCGAATACGCCAAGACAGGAGTTGAGCAGGATATTACCCACCTCGGTCAGCGCTTCGCGCGCCGATGCATCCAGTTTCTGCGAGGGGACGTGATATTCGCACAGGAGATCGGTCAGCATGACGGCGCCCTCGTAATTCAACATCAGCAGCGCATCGCCGGACACGGGTCCGCTGAAGATCTGGTGAACGCTGACGACTTCATCTTTAATGAAATTTCCGAGGACGGCCAAAACCTCGTCGATCGCGAGCACCTCGACTCCGGGCGCGTCCAGCAGCACACGGTGGCCGGAGAGTTGCGAGAGTGACGCAGCGGTGCGGGCAAACGCGATGTTGATGATCTCCCCCAACGCGTCCTTTTGTTTTTCCGTCAATAGCATTTCAGCGCTCCTTCAGGGCCAAGTCCACGGCTGCGATGATTTCCTTCTCAACAAACGGCTTTGTTACAAACCCCAGGGCACCCTCCGCCTCGGTCATTGCACGAGTGGAGGTTTGTATGTCCGCGCTGGCAACGACAACCCGCGCTCGTTCGTCTATTTGACGGATTTTCTGGAGCACTTCCATGCCGAACATGCCCTTCATGATGAGGTCCAGAAGCACCACGTCGGGTTTATCAAGAAAATACTTTTCTATGGCGACCATTCCGTCTTCGGCTTCCGTCACCTTGTGACCCGCCTCTTCCAGAATTCGCCGCAACATTCTGCGGGACATGGCAGAATCATCGACGATCAGGACTTTCGCCATATGCGGCCTCCAGGATTGCTTCAGCCATTTCTTCTAACGGAATTGCACGATTAACCAGCCCGGCCTCGATGACGGCACGTGGCATGCCAAAAACGACACAGCTTTCTTCGGCCTCCGCGAAGACGATTCCGCCCTTGGATTTGATCCATGACGATCCGTCTCTGCCATCTTCTCCCATGCCGGTCATAATGACGCCAAGAACACCGCTCCCGAACGTATCCGCCGCGGAACGAAACAGCACATCCACCGACGGGCGATGCAGCGTGTCGAAGGGGCGGGCATCGAGATGAGTCACAACTTTGGAGTTCGTCCGAACGACCGTCAGATGGCGGCCGGCGGGCGCGATCAGGACACGCCCGTTTAGCACCTCATCTCCTTCCTGCGCTTCGCACACTTCCAACTCCGACAGTTCGTTCAAGCGCTTCGCGTACAGTTCGGTATAGCCGACCGGCATATGCAGCACGATCGCAACAGGCAACGGGAAATCCCGCGGAAAACGCGGCACCAATTGTTTTAGCGCCTGCGGCCCGCCGGTTGAGATTCCGATCACGATAATGTCCAGGGACATTGATTTTGACCTGGGTCTGGACTTGACGGTGGACTTCGCCGGCGTAGCCTTGATCGCGGCGAGCTGGACACTTCCGGCCGCTTTGATCTTCTCGATCAAATCATCGCTCATCTCGAATACTTTTTCCGTTGCCAGAGCCGACGGTTTTTGAACGAAATCGATCGCCCCCGAGTCGAGCGCATCAAGCACCAACTGGCTTGTTTCACTCGCAATGCTGACCAGAACGATCGGCATGGGCAGCCTGGACATCTGTTCCTTGACGAATCCCAGGCCCCCCATGCCGGGCATGATCAGATCGAGCGTCACAACATCCGGGTGCAGGCTCTGGACCAGGGTCAATGCCTCTTCGCCGTCGCGAGCGGTCCCGACAACCTCGATAAATGGACTGCGGCTAAGCATCTGCTTGATGACTTTCCGAACATACGCCGAGTCGTCGACAACCAGAACACGGAGGATTCGATCCATACCCACCTCACTCCTTCACGTAAACGAACGCCGGTCCTATCTCCTTCAACTGGAACTGCGTCGTAAACTTCAACAAAGACTCTGCTGCGCCGAGGAACAAATATCCGGGATTGGGCATATATTCTGTATACGTCTTCACCACTTGTCGAATCGTCGCTTCTGAAAAGTAGATGAATACGTTCCGACAGAAAATGACGCGGGAACGCGCAAGTTCTTCAATATCGGATCTGTTCGTCAAGTTCGCGCCGTGCCAGACAATTCGGCGATGAATTTCAGGAGCCACCGTCCAACCTTCGGAGTCACACGTGAAGTAACGGGCGCGCAACTCCGCAGGCAGACTTCGGAACGCCCGCTCTCGATAGACGCCCCGCCGGGCCGCGCAAAGCGCCGCGGGACTCATATCGCTGGCATGGATTTCAATGGGAATTCGATCCAGCCATCCCGCCTGGTCGAGCGCCATCGCAATGCTGATCGGTTCTTCGCCGGAAGCACAGGCGGCGCTCCAAATCCGGAGCGGCTCGCTGAATCTGCCGGAAAACTGCGGAACGAGCACATCCACGAGCGCCCGAATCTGATCGAGTTCTCGCCAAAAATACGTTTCCCTCACGGAAATCGCGTTTAGCAGGTTCGCCCATTCATCATTCGCCTTGCCTTCGTACTTCAGGAGGTAGTAGTAATCGATCGGCGAATCGACGCCACGCTCACTCATCAGGTCCAAGAGTTTGTCCATCATTAGATCCAGACTGTTTTGATCGAAATAAATCCCTGTCCGTTCATTGATCAGATCCCGTAACAGCGTCCATGCCGCATTCCTTCCTGTCGTTCGATCTCGTGCTTCCATTCGGCGTGCGCTACCTCTGAAGGGCTTGTTCAGCGGCTGCTCGAACTCCCGGATCAGGATCGCTATGTGCGATCTGCAACAATTTTCTTTCCGATGCCAGACTGCCGAGGCGCCTTATCGCAAGCAGAGCCGTCAGCCGAACTTCAGGCCGATCGTCATCCAGGGCTCTGGTGAGAATCTCCGAGGCTTCAGGATGTTTCATTCTTCCCAGGGCTTCGACGGCAGACCGGCGAGTTTCCAACTGAGGGCTGGACAACCCTGCTGCGACGTGCGCGAGATGCGCAGGCCCCAACCGGCTGAGTTGCATGATGGCTTTTTCACGGAGACGCCGGTCCGCTGAAAGGCGCAACAAAGCAGCAATCGACTCCGGCGTTGCCATCCTGGCCAGTTCTTCCATCGCGGCTTCGACGATGGATTCGTTGCTGTCAGCGGCGGCCGTCCACTGCAAGGCCTCGGCTGCTTCGGTGTCTCGTCGAGCCGCAATGGCCCGAACGGCATCCAGTCTGCGCGAGTCATCGTTGGAACGAAGCGCGCTGCGAATGGGATGAAGCGCGTCGGGATGTCCTACGACGCCCAGAGCCATAAGCGCCGCGCGAGCAAGGTCTCGATCTGCGAAGTCCACAAATGGCGCCAGGATCGAGACGGCTCGCCGCCCGCCGATGGCTCCCAACGCATCGGCCGCGGCAATACGCACCTGAGTGGCATTGTCCTCGCGGAGCGCGGCCGCGAGCGCGTCTATGGATTCGGGGCTGCGGATTTGCGCGAGAGCCCGCGCAGCGTAGTACCGCACCCAGGCATCGGAGTCCTCCAGCGCGTGCACCAATTCCAGAACAGCCGCGACGTTTTCCAGTTGTCCCAGCGACTGCGCGGCGGCCATGCGAATCCTGGGCGATTCGTCGTGGATGGCGGTTATCAGGGCGGTGAAGACACGGTGATCCTGCAGATTGGCGAGGCTCTCGACAGCAGCGCGCCGGACTTTCTCGCTCGCATCATGAAGTCTGTCCAACAACAGGTCTGCGCTTTCGGCATACCCAAAGTATCCGGCGATCCGGACTGCAGACTCGCGCGTCTGAGGACTGGCATCCTTCAGCAAACGCTGAACGTCCTCGAGCATCCGTGGATGGCCCAGTGAATTCAAAGCGCCGATCGCGGCCTGGCGCACGGCGGCGCGATCGTGCGCGAGTAGCGCCAGCAGGGGTTCGTAAGCTCTCGCATCCCCGATACGAGCGAGCGCGCCTGCGACATCGACCGTGAGTTCCGGATCGCGCAACGTGCGGATGAGGGCAGGAACACATTCCGTATCGCCGATCCGGCCGAGTGCTGCGACGGCCGCCCGGCGAATTTCAAGATCTTCCGACTCCAGTTGACCGCACAACAGCGGAGTCACCCGGGCACCATGGCGGATCAGCGTTTCAACTACTTCTGATCGCAGAGAGGAAGAGCCGAGCAGGCGGGTCAAGCCTTCCATGACGGATTCATCGCCAATCCAGCCCAGAACGCGCACGACCATGCGGAGCGTCTTCCCGGTGGTGGTGTTCAGAGAATCGAGCAAATTCCGGATTCCATCCTTCGAAATGTGCTGAGCGGCCAGGTCCGCCACATACTGGCCTTCACGGAATTGGTCTTCGTAACGCTGATGCAAAGTCGTGAGGGCTTCTGCCACAATTGCGGCAAGGTACGGCCGGTCCATCATCGAAACGAGAGGCGCCACAGTGGCGTGGTCCCCCAGTTGTGACAAAGCTCCAATCGCCGCTGCGCGGAGCATTTCGTTATCGAGCAGCCGCAGGAGCCGGGTCGCCACACGGGGTTCGCCAATCGCCGCCAGCGCCTCAAGCGCCGGAAACGCAAGAAAGAATTCTCCGGATTCGGCGATATCGGCCAGCGCATCGACCGCCTCGGGAGCTGTCAACTTCGAAAGCGCCTCAATCGCGTGATATCGGACGTTGATGTCTGCGTCGCCCAACAGGCGCAACAGCGCCGGTATGGCGCGGCGATCCTTCATGTCCCCCAGTGTCAGGGCCGCATACATACGGACTTCCGCATCGTTATCGCCCGTGAGGCCGACCACGGGCTCCAGCGCCTCCCAAACGCCGGACGCCAGCAGTTGGAGGACGGAATTCAAAACGCTGGTGTTACGGTGTTCCTTGCGAAGCCGGTTAATCAGTTCGGTGACCGGCGTTTCCCCGGGCTCCGCCAGAATGCGTTCAACCTGCTGCCGGCGCTTCACCCAGTCCTCGCTGGCCAGCGATTTGGCGCCTTCCATTTCGTCTTCGCGCCGGGCCGTAACGTCTTCGATCGTTACGACGAGCCCAACGATTGCCGGACCGTCACGAAGCGGGGCAATGACCGCCCGCTGCTGCATCTGTCGAAACCTGGAGGTGTCGATTTGGGGAGGACATGCGATGAGATAACCGTGCAAAGCCGGAGCGAGCAGCTCGACTGCGCCCTCTTGAAGGGCCCGGTGGAATGGAGCAACCAGGCCGCGACGTTCGATTTCCGGAAAAATTTCGATCAATCGCCTGCCGCAGATGTCCGCAGCGGACCGTGAAGTGACTCGTTCCAGCCACGCGTCCCACGTACGGACCACAAGATGGGTATCTGTGGTAAAGATTCCGAATTGCGATTTCAACGGGAAGAACCCCAACTGCCGCTCTAGTGGGCTACAGAGGCTACTGATTTCCCTCCTTGAAAAGGAGGCATGATCGCGCGGACGGGGTGGTCAGGCTCGTGGAGCCACCCCTCGTCCCTGAGGTAGAAGTGTCCAAAGTACGCCGCGATAGCTAGCCGCGGAGCGGCGACAGAGTGTAGCCCCGGGCGCGAGCCCGGGGTTTTCTTTCGATACGATCTCAGCCCCGGAGGGGCGAAAGAGTCCTCGGAATCTTTCGCCCCTCCGGGGCTGATTTCCAAAACGACACCTAACCCGGGCTGACGCCCGGGGCTACACTCTGTCGCCGCTCCGCGGCTGAATACGGACGCGGGTTTCAGCGCGAATTCACTTTTCATGTTACGGTCCTCTACTGGCCATTCTTCGACTGACGTCGTTTCTGGCCTGTAACTTTGCGGCCGCTCTTACCGTTATTGGTCCTGCCGTCAAGGCTATGCATGTCCGCAACAAGAGCCTCGATCGTATCCAAGAGGTTTTGAGTACCTCGTAACGTCTCCCTGGCGCCTTCGGAATTTTGCGCAGTGATCTTTCGAATGGCGCGGAGCGAGTCCAATACGGATACGGCACCTTTGGAATGTCCACCATTGGCGCGGGTAATGTGGGCGACCTGCTTCGAGATATTCTGGGCGGCCGTGGTCATATCCTTCAGGGCCCGCGACTGTTCGGCCATGGCCCGTACGAGTTGTTCGGATTGCTTCCTGCTGTCATCGACAGCTTTGCTGATTTCTGTCGAAGCCTGCGTCTGTTCAGCCATGGCTTTATTGATGCGAGACGTCAAACCGGCCAGCCGCGCTGTTTCCTGGGAAACCTGATTTGCTCCTCCGCTTTGCTCCAGCAGGGCTTTCGATGTTGACGCTACGCTGCGACGCATGGATTGGATCGCCAGGACGATTTGTTCGGCCGCTTTTGCGTGCTCGCGCGAAGCGCTCCGGAATTTTGCGGCAATCGTTGTCGTATTCTGGGAAGCTTTCATGACCTCACGCGCGCCGGTTCCCTGTCCCACCATTGCCTGGCTTACCTGCTGCGCTCGTCTCCGCATTTGCATTGAAGCATCGAGAACGGACCGGACCGCTTTGGTCTGGTCGGCAGTCGCAGCGGCGACGTGTTTTGCCTGCGTGGCCGTGATGTTGATTGCGTTCACAGCGTTTTGGGCGGCCCCCATTTGTTCCGAGGATGCCGCAGCGATCTGGCCGAACAGCTGCGTGGTTTCATGAATGCCCGCCAGAATTTTCTTCAGCGCGGTTACGCCCTCTTCGGACATGCGCCCGCTTTCGTCAGCCACGCGAAGCCCATCATTGGAGGTTGAAAGCGCTTCCTGAACGACGTCCTGAAGTCCCTTGATGATGGCTGCGATGTCCGCCGTGGCTTTGGCCGACCGGTCCGCAAGATTTCGGATCTCCTCCGCGACAACCGCGAAACCGCGGCCCGCATCTCCGGCGCGGGCAGCTTCGATCGACGCATTGAGAGACAGGAGATTGGTCCGTTCCGCAATCAGATCGATCGTGTCCACGATTGTGCTGATGTCGCCTGCCTTCTTGCCCATCTCGCGGATGACCTGCGCGGACCGCGTCATCGACTCTCGAACGCGCGTCAACCCTTGTATCGACCGCTGAACCGTCGCGCCTCCTTCTTCCGCCTCGCGAGCTACGCGCGCGCTTGTCTCCCGGGCTTGCTGGCTCACAGACACCACGGACCGTATGGATCGGTCGAGCTGGGCGCCGGCTGTCGCAGCGGCTGTGGCTTCCTCCGTAATGCGGTCCGCATTCTTCGCAACGCCTTCAACGGACTTTGTGGTCTCTTCCATGGATGCGACGATCTCATCTGCGGATGCGGACAGATTTTCGGCGGTCGCGGCAACCTCTTCGATGGAGGTCGCCATTTTCGCCATTGCTGACGACGTCTCCTCGGCCGCGCCGGTAAGATCCCCTGCATTTTCCGCAAGGCCCTGTATCGAACGGGAAATCTCTTCCACCGTATTTGCGGTTTCAGTAACCGAAGACGAGAGCGCGGTCGTGTCGTCGCTGACAGTCTTGATGGACGCCGCAACCTGGCTCATGGATGTGGAAACCTGCTGAATCGAAGTGGCCATATCTTCGGTCATGGCCGTCACGCTCTTGATCGATGCCGCCGTCTCCTGACTGGACGCCGCCGTTTCGTTCACCGTCGCGGCGACCTGCGTCGAGTTGCCTGTTATCTGTTCGATGGAAGCGGCCACTTCGTTGACGGTAGAAGCCAGCTCTTCGGTGGAAGCGGCCACAGATTCGGCCAGGCCGGCCGTTTCTTTCAGCGATGCGGCCATCTCATTGACGACACTGACGGCCGAGTCCAGCGCCTGCACCTGCGATTCGGCACCGGTTGCAACGTCGTCGGCCGTGCGTGAAATCATGGCCGCAGAGTCCGTGAGGCCGACAGTGCTTTCACGCACACGGCTGATATCGATGCCGCGAGTTCCTTTATTGTTCTTATTCACATCTGCCATAAGTTTCTCCACTCACGCTTCGAGTGCTGCCGCGCGGTATTGCCCGACATTGACAAGCTCATCCAGGTCGATGATGCGCACGATTCGGCCGCCGACGGTGACAATACCCTTCAAATACCTGCCGCTGAGCCCCGCCATCGAATCCGGCGGCGGTTGGACAGCATCATTGGGGATGGACATGAACTCGCGCGCCGAATCCACGATCAATCCGATCGTTCTGCCGTTGTGCTTCGTTACGATCAGCCGCGAACGCGTCGTGTGCGCCGCCTTTTCGAATCCAAATCGGGCGCGAAGGCTTACAGCGGGAATGACCTGTCCGCGCGTGAAAACAACCCCTTCGACGAACGCTGGAGCATTAGGCAGCGGGGTTATGTGTTCGACCATTTCCATCTGTTGCACGGTCCGGCTGCTGACGCCATAGGTAGTTCCGGCGATTTCGAAGAGGATGTAGGTTTCGGCGTTCGCGTTTTGTTGATTCATGACGGCAATTCCATGGTTTTGCGTTCCCGGGCAGCGCGTATCAACGAATGCGGATCGAGGATCAGCACAGGCCGTCCGTCGCCCAACTCTGTTGCGCCGATGACGCCGGGTACGCGCAGCAAGGGATCCGTGATCGTTCTCACGACAATCTCACGCTGCCCTGTTATGCGGTCTACCGCAAGACCTGTCGTGCTGCCTCCATCGGCAATGACCAGCAGATGAAACCTGTCCTGTGACGGCTCGCTCAGGCCGAAGAAACGCGAAAGACGCACCAGCGGGAGCACTCCGCCGCGAAACGGAACCACTTCATTGTTTTCAAATACCTTCACGCTTGACGCATCAATCGCGAGAACCTCGCGGACTGCAGTCTGGGGAACGGCGAAGCGCTGCCGGCTGACGGTGACCATCAACGAGTCCGCGATCAGCAGAGTCAACGGAAGATGAATGGTGAACCGCGTGCCCTGCCCCGCGGTTGTGGCCAGGCTCAAAGATCCTCCCAGTTCACTGATCACGGTTTGAACGGCCGCCATACCGACGCCGCGCCCGCTGGCGAGATCGGCTTCATCACGTGTCGTAAAACCCGGGGCTGAAATAATGTCCAATAACCGCTTGGAATCCGGCAATTGGTCGCTGCCGAGCCATCCCAAAGTCCGCGCGTGAGTTGCGATCTTGTCGATGTCGATTCCCCGGCCGTCATCCTCGACTTCCATAACGACGATGTCTCCGGCCGTCCTTGCGCTCAGGTGGACGTTGCCGGTTGCAGACTTGCCGGCCGCCACGCGCTCCTCCGGCGACTCCAATCCATGGCTGATCGCGTTACGGACGAGATGGAGCAGAGGGTCCATCATTCCTTCGACGATGACTTTGTCTATTTCCGTATCCTGGCCTTCGATATGGACCTCGACGCGTTTGTTCAGCTCTCGTTCCAGTCCACGCACCACGAAACGCATCTTCTCGAACACCTGTCCGATCGGAACCATTCGGATGCGAACGACACCCTGGCGCAGCTCTCGAAGCTGCCGTTCCATGCAAGTATTGATTTCCTGAAGCGCGCTCCAATCGTCAGGGCGGTGCGTCACTGTGCTGAGAACTTCGTCAAGCCGGAACCGGCTGATGACCAGTTCACCGACGACTCGCATCAAATCGTCGAGCCGGTTCATCTCAACACGAATCACGTTGATAGGCGCAACCCTGGCTGCCTGAGAATCCGGCGGCTCGTGTTTGACCGGCGCCGGCATTGTCGAATCTTCTACGGCAGGTGAATACTCGATCCCTTGTTCACGCAGATCCTCGAATGCACTCTCCGGCCCTTCCGCGGCTACGAGGAATTCGAACGCCACCTGCCCGTCCTTCAATACCTGCGGAGCGGCCCGAACAATCTCACCGATATTCCGGAGGCGATCCCGGACCGCATTGACGGTCAGTCCTTTGCTCGCCAGTTCCGGTGAAGGTCGAAAAACGAATCTCCACATGCCGGCTTCAGGCTTCGCCGAAGACCGCGGCCTGGTGCGTATTTCCTCAGTTGCCGCATCCAGGTGAAGCACAGTCAGGCTGATGTCGGGAAGGGGTTCCGATTTTCTTCTTGCTTCCACTACGTGTCCGATAGCCGTGATTCCTCCAACGACGCGCTCGATACCCTCCGCGGAAATAGCTGTGTGTGGCCGCTTGAGTTCCCTCAGGTAATCCTCAATGTGGTGTGCCAGCTGAGTTGCCTCTTCCAGACCTACCATTGCCGACAGACCCTTGAGCGAATGGAAACTCCTCAAAAGCTCATCGAGGACGTTGGCCTCCACCGCCTTGTTCGCGCCGGACGACTCAATGGAAAGCATCAGGTTGCGGGCGGAAGTAAGGTGTTCCTCAG
>QHXD01000512.1 GCA_003223895.1 Acidobacteriota bacterium | reverse complement strand
TGCGGTGAACCAGCACGCGTTTCTTCCGGTCACCGACGATGTGCGTTTCGAGCTTCGCGATGTTGTGAGCGACATCATAGATAACCGGCATATGCGTGTCTTCACCAAAGATTCGCTTGAATGCGCCGCGTGCCGCATGGGCAATGCACTGGCGGTTGGTCCAGGCAAAATTCGCCGAGGCCGCCATGGCTTTCAGGTAACGCTGTCCTTCGGGTGAGTGGATCGGAGCACACGCGAGCTGGCGGTCCGGAACATGAAGATCATATCGCCGCATGGCTTCGTCCAGTTGTGCGACATAGTCGGTGCATACCTGATGACCCAGTCCGCGCGAGCCGGTGTGGATGAGCAAAACGATGCGGTCCTTCGCCAGCCGATACTGCGACGCCGTCTGGTCGTCGAAAATTTCGTCCACATATTCGCAATTGCGGTTTTCGGCGTAGCTCCGGGCGGGCACTGACCGCATATGGATCGGCCCCGGCAATGCAACCTCGCTCTTCCGTGTGATCAAGATCGGCCTCGGAGCCCATCTCGTGTTCGATCGCCCATCGCGGCCCCTTCTCGAGAACCTGATTGAGATCGCCGTCCGAAATGCGGAGTGGACCGGAGCCGCCGGTGCCCGAAGGTACGTCCCGAAAGAGCTGATGCACCAGATCCCGCAGCTTTGGTTGGACTTCCTTGCGCGTTAACGAGCTGCCGAGGAGCCGCACGCCGCAATTGATATCGAAGCCGACGCCACCGGGAGAGACGACGCCGTGCTCCTCGTCCACTGCGGCCACTCCGCCGATTGGAAAGCCGTAGCCCTGATGAATGTCGGGCATCGCGAGGGCGCGCCCGACGATTCCAGGCAGCATCGCGACATTGGCTGCCTGTTCCAGCGATTGATCCCGGCGAATTGCTTCGAGAAGCTGTTCATTCGCAAAGATCATTGTGTCGGTCCGCATGCCCGCCTTGTAAGTTCGGGGGATGAGCCAGCGGTAATCGTCGATTTTTTCGAGATGCATGTTCAAACGTCCACGAAGACGCGAATTTCCCAGCCATTCGGAGTTTCATGACTCTCGAACTGGTGATAGGTTGCGGCCTTTACCGCCGTTCGAAATTCATGCCGATCGACGTCCAGGCGTTCCCCGCGCGCATGACCGCTGATTTCGTTCTTCGTCCAGGAATCGACCGCGAATTCAACGAAGACCATGCCTTCTGTATCGAAGAAGAAGAGAATTTCGTTGAGCCAGTTCACAATCTGGGCGGCTTCGTCCCGGCCGGTTGCCTTGAAGTAACGCTCTTCAACGGGACCGAAGCCGGCGGGGTCGACAAGAATGCTGACGACTCCTTGCGAAGCCGCCAGGAGAGCTTCCTCTCGCGTGGCGCCGCGTGCCAGGACACCGATATCGGAAGTATGCTCGAGCAGTTCGAACTCGGGCGCCATACTTCGATTCTAAAGGAGAACGCGGGCTAAAGCCCGCGACTACATTGGGACCAAGTCTCGCCCTAAATGTAGTCGCGGGCTTTAGCCCGCGTTCCTTTTCAAATATCGAGCTCGATATTCCAGTATAAATAATCCCGCCAGCTGTCCGGTGGGGACTTGAGCCTGAAGGTAACGTGGAATGCCGGCAACCAGTGCGGCTCGGTGGGTTTTCGAATCAGACGCATGCCGGCCTCCTCGGGTGTGCGTCCACCTTTTTTGTGGTTGCAGCGGAAGCAGGCCGCGACGATATTATCCCAACGCTTCTGCCCGCCGTTGGCGACAGGCACAACGTGGTCGAACGTCAGATCCTCTGAGACAAACTTTTTTCCGCAGTACTGACACGTGTAATCATCGCGCGCGTAGATGTTCGCGCGCGAGAACTTCACCCGATTGAGGTTCTTTACACGAACGTACTTGAGAAGACGAATGATCGACGGCAGCTTGATGGCGAACGTGATGGCGTGAACGTCCTGGTCGTATTCGTCAATGACCTCGACTTTTCCCGCGAAAAGCAAAGTCAGCGCCTTCTTCCACGAAATAATGCGCAAAGGTTCGTAGGAGGCGTTCAACAGCAATGTCGCGTTCATAACTAAGCTGATTTTTCAGATTGGGCAGGGCTTTGTCAAGGCCTTTTCCCCTTGAAACCCTTGTCGTTATTGCATTTCACCGATCTGTTACAATGTTGCAATGAATCACAAGGAAGATCGCTTCCGGGGCATCTTAAGAGAGATGGGCTCTTGTATTGTCGCCTTCAGTGGCGGTGTGGACAGCTCCTATCTCGCTCTTATCGCGCATCAGGAATTGGGCTCGAAGTCACTGGCTGTGACGGCAGAGAGTCCGAGCTATCCGGTGCATCAGCGGAATATTGCCCTGGATCTGGTCCATCGCTACGGTTTTCGGCATGAGTTCATGGCGTCCGGCGAGATGGAAGACCCGAACTATGTTAAGAATCCGTCGAATCGCTGTTACTTCTGCAAGCACGAGCTCTACACAAAACTCCAGCGGTTGGCTGAGAGTCGCGGCTTTAGATTTGTTGTTGATGGCAACAACCTTGATGATACCGGCGACTACCGGCCCGGCCGCCAGGCCGGACAGGAGCTTGAAATTCGTAGTCCCCTGATCGAGGCCGGTTTGACCAAGGAGGAGATCCGCAAGCTTTCACAACTCCAGGGCCTTGTCACATGGAACCTGCCGGCATCCGCGTGTCTTTCTTCCCGGATCCCATATGGATCTGCGGTCACGCCTGAGAAACTTCGCATGATCGATCAAGGGGAAGAAATCGTGCGCGCACTCGGATTCAGTCAGTGCCGCGTCCGCCATCATGGCGATATGGCGCGCATCGAGATCGCGCGCGAAGAACTGCCGGCAGTCCTCAGCATGGACATGTTCGACCGTCTCGGCCGCGAGTTCAGGAAAATCGGCTTTCGATTCGTAGCAATCGACGTGGATGGCTACCGCACCGGCGCGCTCAACGAAGTGCTGACTCGCATCACCATACCTTCCCAATGAAAGTACTGGTCATCGGCTCCGGTGGACGAGAGCACGCTATTGTCGACGCACTTGCTGAAAGTTCTGAAGTCCGGAAAATCTATTCGGCACCCGGGAATGGAGGCATACGACAGCAGGCTGAGCTCGTTTCAGTCGCGTCCGACGATGTCCGAGGCCTTCTGGAGTTTGCGCGCGCGCAGCGAATTGATCTCACCTTTGTTGGTCCTGAAGGTCCGTTGAGCAAAGGTGTCGTCGATCTTTTTCGGCAGGCCGGTCTTGCCATTGTTGGACCGTCAGCCGATCAGGCGCGCCTGGAATCCAGCAAGATCTACGCGAAGCAGTTCTTCAAGGCAAACAAGATTCCGACAGCCGATTTCTGGGAATGCGCGACCTCCAACGAAGCCTACGAGGTTCTCGAACAAGTGGACTACCCGATTGTGGTCAAAGCCGACGGTTTAGCCGCTGGCAAGGGGGTCACCATTGCCGAGACCCGAGATGAGGCACGAAAGGCCGTGCACGATTTCATGGAGGCCAGGACGCTTGGTGACGCGGGATCGAAACTCGTCATCGAGCAATTCCTGCAGGGCGACGAAGCCTCATTTCACGTGTTCGTAGACGGCACCACCTTCCAACCGACGATTCGACGGTGACACCGGCCCGAATACGGGCGGAATGGGGGCGTATTCCACCGATACCATTCTCGGGCCGGCTCAGTACGACGCCGTTCTGACTCACATCATCTATCCCACATTGCAGGCCGCGAAATCCTATTCGGGAATCCTGTACGCCGGCTTGATGCTAACGGACGACGGCCCGAAGCTTTTGGAATACAATGCTCGCTTTGGTGATCCCGAGACGCAGGTGATTCTTTCACGATTGAAGACAAATCTTCTCGACGTTCTGGTCGACATCGCTGAACATCGCTTGTCATCGCGCAAACTGGAATGGCGGCCGGACGCCGCTGCGACTGTTGTGCTCGTCGCGAGCGGTTACCCGGGCAAGGTGGAAAGCGGCAAACCGATTTCCGGTCTCGATGAGGCAAAGCGAATTGAAGGCGTCAAGGTCCATCATGCCGGCACGCGCTGGGAGGACGGTAAGGTCTACACGGCAGGCGGCCGCATTCTTAATGTCACAGCCCGGGGATCCACGCTGGCTGAGGCTCTGGAGCGCGCCTACTTCGTTGCTGAAATGATAGAATTCGATGGAAAAGCGTTCAGAAAAGACATCGGAAAGAGGGGACTCTCGAAGCAAAAATGAAAGCGCTTGTCGGCATCATCATGGGCAGCGATTCGGATCTTCCGATCATGCAGGAGGCAGCAAACGTCCTCAAGCAGTTTGAAATTCCATATGAGATCGGTGTTTACAGTGCGCATCGCTCGCCACACCGCACTGCCGAATATGTGAAGTCTGCACGCCGGCGCGGGTTGAAGGTGATCATCGCAGGAGCCGGCAGCTCTGCGCATCTCGCGGGCGTCACCGCGGCCGAAACGACACTCCCGGTTATTGGTGTGCCCATCAACAGTTCGCCGCTCTCCGGTCTCGACTCCTTGCTTTCCACGGTTCAAATGCCTCCCGGGGTGCCGGTCGCCACAATGGGCGTCGGAAAATCCGGCGCAACCAACGCTGGAATCTTCGCGGTTCAGATCCTCGCTCTTGACGATGAAGACCTTATGAAGCACCTGGTGGAATACAAGGAATGGCTCGAAAAGGCTGTTGAGGAAAAGAGCCGAAAAGTACAGGAGCAGGGCGCGGGCTAAAGCCCGCGACTACATTGGGAATCACGTTCCGGCCTAAATGTAGTCGCGGGCTTTAGCCCGCGTTCCGAAAATGGAAAAGACCTTCTTCGTAACCAACTTTGGTTGTCGCGCCTCTCAATCCGAGGGTGCTTCGATTCACCAGGAACTCCTCGAATCGAACATCACCGAATCGCAATCCGCTTATGACGCCAACGTTGTAATCGTGAATTCCTGTACGGTGACTGACGAGGCCGACCGTCAGGTCCGCCAGATGATCCGTCGCGTCGCTTCTCGCAATCCGAACGCCCGCATCATCGTCACCGGCTGTTACGCTCAACGCGCGCCGGAGGAACTGGCGGGCCTCCCGCAGGTGCGCTACGTCGTGGGGAATTCGCACAAGCCGGTGGTGGGCGAGATCACGCTGAGCCTGTTCGACGAGGACTTCTCCACTCACGGCCGTGCCGAAATCCTCTGCAGCGACATTTTTCTCGAGCGCGAGCTGATCCCGGCATCTCACCTGGGCTCTGGTGGCCGAACGCGCGCCATCGTGAAAGTCCAGGACGGCTGCAATGCGAATTGTTCTTTCTGTATCATTCCATCCGTCCGGGGCCGCAGCCGCAGCATACCGCCCGCCGCGGTCATCGACGAAGTTCGCGCCCTCGTTGTTCGTGGATATAAAGAGGTCGTCTTTTCCGGAATTCATCTTCTCCCGTTCAAGTCGAGTTTCTACCATCTCGTGTGCCAGGCGCTTGAAGTGCCCGGGCTGGAGCGTCTGCGCCTGAGTTCAGTGGAGCCTCTCGAAGTTATTCCGGAACTGATCGATCTGGTCGCGGATCATCCGCGCATGGCCCATCATTTTCATATTCCTCTCCAGAGCGGATCCTCGCGCGTGCTTCGCGCGATGCGCCGGCCTTACACTCCGGAGTACTATTCAAGCCTGGTCGAGAGGATCCGCGACCGAGTTCCCGAAGCTGCCATCGGCGCCGATGTCATGGTAGGCTTCCCCGGCGAAACGGATGCGGAGTTTTTCGAGACGTATCGTCTCATCGAGCATTCACCCCTGACCTACCTTCACGTTTTCCCATACTCGTCACGTCCGGGTACGGTCGCATCAAATCTGCCGAATCCCATTCCAGATCATGTTTCACGTTTCCGCGCCAAAAGCTTGAGGAGTCTCATCGCCTCGAGGAACAAAGACTTCCGTCGAAAAATGATTGGCAGGGAGATCGAAGTTCTGACGCTCGAAGACGGATCTGCAATCAGCAGCAATTTCGTTCGTGTGAGTGTGCCGCCGGATTGCCCCGTGAATGAATGGATTCGAGTGCGCGTGACCGGCCTTGACGAAGACGGGCTCTCAGGTCTCCAGGACCACAACCGCACATGAAACCAGTTGGTCATGGGTGAGGGACACGTGGAAGCGCGTGGCTCCCATCGACGTGGCTCGAACCAGCGCTTCGCCGTGAAGATGGAGTTCGGGTTTTCCGGATGGCAGCCGCTCGACTTCGACATCTACCCACTTCACGCCGGCCGCCCAGCCTGTTCCCAGCGCTTTGAAAGCGGCTTCCTTGGCAGCAAAACGCGCGGCGTAGTGAATGGCCGGGTTCGCGCATTTCCTGCAGTACTCTGCCTCGCGTTCTGTATATATTCGACGAAGGAACCGGTCGCCGAAGCGCTCGATGGACTCGCGTATTCGCTCGTTTTGAATGACGTCGATGCCGATGCCGGTGATCATAGGCTTTTATGTTACAGGTAAGGCGCCACTCTCAAGTAACCTTCCTTCATTCCGAGGTGCTCGACCGGATTCCGCGAATCGTACACGCCTTCTCGACACGGCGTGGGGATCGCAATGACTTCACTCTGGGTCCCCCCTCGTCACCGAACCCGATTGTGCAGATGAATCGCGCGCGATTCGTCGCCTCAATCGGGGCGCCGGGCTGGCCGATCATAAAACTCAACCAGGTTCATTCCGGTACGGTGTGCGACATCGACGATACGTCCGCAGCCGGCGAAGCTGTCGAAGGGGACGCCGCCATCACCGCCCTTCAAGGTGTGATCCTGAGTATTCAAACAGCGGATTGCATACCGATCCTTGTGGCAGACTCCGAGGCCCGTGCCGTTGCGGCGATTCATGCCGGATGGCGCGGCACAGCGGCGCATATCGCCGAGACGACTGTGTTGAGGCTGATGGAAAAGTTCGGGGTCGATGCCAAGAGTCTGGCCGTGGCGGTAGGTCCACACATTGGAGTGTGCTGCTACGAGGTCGGCGATGACGTGGTCGAGGCGATCGGAGACGCTGCAGTATTCGAACGGAGACCGGAATGGCCGAAGCCACACCTGAACCTGGCTGAAGCCAACCGGCGGCAGCTCGTGCGAGCGGGTGTCCCCGAAGGGCAAATCGAAATCTCGTTACTGTGCACACGGTGCCGCGAAGATCTCTTCTTTTCGTATCGCAGGGAAGGAAAGGGCTCCGGCCGCCTGCTATCGGTAATTGGTATCGCTCCATGAAGAAGGTTCGGGCCACCCTGGATCGCGTCCTTTCCAAAGCTGGAATTGCATCCCGAACAACCACGAGGGCCTGGATCGTCCAGGGGCGAGTGAAGGTGAATGGGCGCATTATTCGCAATCCCGATCATTGGGTGGAGAGCGCGAAAGATGTAGTACACCTCGATGGTTTGAGAGTTCGCGAGGAAAAGAAAATCTACATCGTCCTGAACAAGCCTACGGGTGTGGTCACGTCGTTCGGGGACAACAAAGATCGCCCGACTGTCTATGACTATCTAAAACAACTGGAGCGCTGGGTTTTTCCTGTAGGCAGACTGGATATGGACACATCCGGCCTGCTCATCCTGACAAACGACACCGAGTTCGGTGAGGCCTTGCTGCAACCCGAATCGAAGGTGCCAAAGACCTATTACGTGAAGGTGTCGGGCGTCCTGACTCTGGAGGAATACTTCCAGCTTGCCGGCGGCCTCGACATCGGACGCGGCGAAAGGAGCGGTCCCTGTATCGTCCACGAGGTGCGTTCGACTGACAAGTACACCTGGTTTGAATTAACCATTACTGAAGGTAAAAACCGCCAGGTCCGGCGGATGTGTGACGCAATCGGCCATCCTGTCCTGAAGCTGGTGCGGATTCGCGTCGGCCGGCTGCAACTGGATGATTTACCAATAGGGAAATTTCGAATTCTCAGCAACAAGGAAGCACAAACGGCACGCTCGCTATAATGAAACAATGGATATTCACTGGGAGGCAATGCGGCGGTCGATGGTGGAAACGCAGCTTCGCGCGCGTGGAATTCGCGATCCCGGCGTTCTTCGTGCGATCGAAGCGACTCCACGCCACGAATTCGTCCCGCCCGACGAGCGTTTCCGGGCCTATGATGATTGTCCGTTGGCCATAGGTCTCGGCCAGACGATCTCGCAACCATACATCGTCGCGTACATGACCGAGTTACTGGAAGTCACTCCGGACCACACGGTCCTTGAAGTGGGTACGGGCTCCGGGTACCAGACTGCAATCCTCGCTGCGCTTGCCCGCAAGGTTTTCACGATCGATATTCATATTTCACTCATTGAGGCCGCTCAGGCGCGCCTGGCTTCTCTCGGAATTGAGAACGTTCAATGCGATCTCAGAAACGGTCATCTCGGATGGCCGGAGGCTGCTCCGTTTGATCGAATCATGGTCACCGCCGGCGGGACATTCATTCCGCAGCCGCTCATCGACCAGCTTGCTTCGGCGGGACGTATGATCATCCCGGTGGGTCCCGCCAATGATGATCAGGTGCTCAAGCTGGTGATAAAGCAGGATGCCTTTCGCGTGGACATACACGACACCGTTCCGGTGCGCTTTGTTCCATTGGTCCGGGAAGAGCGTGGGGAACTGGCCAATAGCCCGCCGACAGATTCCGTCTGACAGCAATTGCAGGTCGCGAAGTAAGGGCGCTACTATATATGCTTTATGGGTGGCACAAATCCTTACGTCGACCAGGACGCGCCTCAACCTGCGACGCAGAAGTTCACCATCACATTCATGCCGATGAATGTGACTGTGGAAGTCGATCCTGAAAAGATCCCCTATGGCGTAACCGGACTACCCGGCAGCATCCTGGACATTGCGCTCGCAAGCGGCATCAGTATTGATCATGCCTGCGGCGGGGTGTGTGCCTGCTCAACCTGTCATTGCATTGTCCGCGAAGGTATCGAAACATTGAACGAAATGAATGATTGCGAGGATGAAGAGCTCTCTTTCGCGCCCGGACTTACTCCGAAGAGCCGCCTTGCGTGCCAGAGCGTTCCTGACGGCAGCCGGAATCTGGTCGTGGAAGTCCCGAACTGGAACCGTAATATTGTCCGAGAAAGCCATTAGAAATTCCTTGAGAACGCGGACAACACAGGATATAGAATGTGGCCGCACCGACACTGGAACCTAAAAAAACAACGCGGCATCAGCCGCCAAAAGAGTGGCTTATCATGAAGAACGCACGAAAACACGTTTGGTTCGGAACCCTCGTTATTCTGTGTGTCCTCTGTGCAGGCGCTGCGCTAGTCGCGGCACAGGCTCCCGCACAAACTCCCTCACAGACGCCCGCTCAACAACCTTCCACGGAGCAGACGGCACCGCCAGGTGCTCAGGATCCTCGCTATCGTTTGAACGTCGAGGTTGAGCTCGTGAATGTCACGGCCACGGTGCTCGACGAGGGCGGAAAGTATATGGATGGCCTGAAAATCGACGATTTTCAGGTGTTCGAGGATGGTGTAGAACAGAAAGTCTCGTTTTTTTCGCACGACCTGCGCGTGCCGATCAGTGTAGGAGTTCTGGTCGATTGCAGCGGCAGCATGCGGCACAAGCTGCAGCAGGCATTGCAGACCGTTCGTGAAATCGCCCTGGCACTCTCACCGCAGGACGAAATGTTCGTTATTTCGTTTAACTCCGATGTCGACATCAGGCAGCCGTTTACGACCAATATGCAAGTTCTCCAGCGCAGCCTGAGAGAGATCAAGTCCGGCGGCGAAACCGCAGCTTACGACGCCATTCAGATGGGCATGGAACAAATGCGTTCGGCCAAGCACAACAAGAAAATTTTGCTGATGGTGACGGACGGCTTCGACACGAAGAGCCACATCAATGCCGCTCAAGTCGAAGACATTCTGAAACGATCGGAAGTGCTTGTATACGCCATCGGTATCGATGATGACGATGACGATCCGCTGGCCTTGAGGCGAACGCGCTATCACATCTATCACTACATGCTTGGCAAGCTCACCTCTGTTAGTGGCGGACGGGCGTTCCGTCTGTTCACTGGACGGAACTATGCCCTCAACAGCCTGGCTCAAGTGCTGCTCGAAGAACTTCACCAGCAATACACGCTAAGCTATTACCCGATGTCAGGCCGGGAAGGAAACAACAGCTGGCGGCAGGTTGATGTGAAGGTGAGGAAGTCGGGCGCGCAAATACGCCATCGAACGGGGTATTACCTCGGCGCTGCGGCGAGCAATCCATAGCCAATGAAGGACACAAACTGTAGCGGCGGTCTGTGACCGCCGGTTTTAAAACCGGTGGTCACAGACCGCCGCTACAGTTTCGGCTCTTACCAGGCGCTGACGAAGTAATCCCCCTTCGGTTTCCTTTCCATCTCCAGCCGCGCCGCGTCCAGCTCCGTTCCCGCATTCAGAATCACCGAAACAAGATCCGGATCGAATTGTGTCCCAGCGAACCGCTTGAGCTCATCCAGGGCCTGCGCGGTCGTCATCGCGCGCCGGTATGGACGATCACTGGTCATCGCATCGAACGTATCGGCGATCAGGATCATGCGTGATTCCAGTGGAATCTTGTCGCCCTTGAGTCCGTTTGGATAACCCCTTCCGTCGAACCGCTCGTGATGATGACGGACGATGGGTTCCAGATTGAATCCGTGAAGTGCCCGGACGATCCGTCCGCCGACCACGGGATGCGTTTGCATTTCCTCCGACTCGCCGTTATCGAGTGCGCCCGGCTTGCACAGGATCGCGCTCCGCACTCCGATCTTGCCGATGTCGTGAAGGATAGAACCCACCTTCAGGTTGAAGATCCATTTTTCGTCAAAGCCGCCGACCTTTCTGGCAAGCAGTTCAGCATATCGATCCACGCGGTCACAATGTCCTGCTGTGTAGGCGTCTTTGGCTTCGATGGATCTTGCGTGCGCCTGTACGGACGAGACGAACATCTGCCGCATTTCATTGCGATGGCGAAGCGCCATG
>QHXD01000511.1 GCA_003223895.1 Acidobacteriota bacterium | reverse complement strand
CGCGCCATCGCGGTGGCACAAAACGAAGGTCCCGATCGGGGCCTCGAAGAGATCCGGGCGATTCCTGACATCGAGCGGCTCGCCACATATCCCTTCTATTACGCGGCGCTTGGCGAAATGGAACTTCGCTGCGGGAGGTACGAGACTGCGCGGGAGCACTTCCGAGCGGCGCTCGCTCTGGCGCGCAACCCCATGGAGCGCCGGTTCCTCGACCAGCGTGTTAGGGTGTGCGAACAAGAAGAAACCCACCATCCTCAGTACGACCGATTTTGGGACCGGTCACTGGCTTCCTTCAAAACCCACGTGGAGCGAAATCCAAAATAACTTGCTAAGGCAAGTGAAGCGAACGGATTCCTTCCGTCGTGCGTTGTAGACGGTGCCATAGATTCGGACGGTCGCCTTTGTCTCATCTTCACAAATCGCATTGACGCGGCAAACTCTCGGCGGACTCTCGGCACCAGAGATTCCGAAGGGCGGATATGAGCGGGAGGGCCGGACTTCCGGCCCTCAGTGAACGGTTTGCCGACTACTCGGGCCTTGGGACACCTATCGGTAAACAGTGCGGCGTTAATCGTGAGGAGTCGGCCTTCAGCCTCTCACGAGCGAGGTGTTGCATGACATCGGAGGAGCGTAGGAGTTTTAAGCGAGGGTTCCCGCGTAGTCCGTTGCTAGGATGTGCCGTATAAGGGCGATTCTGTTATCGAGGCACGACTGCCTCGGGCTCTCCTCGCGCCCGCCTCCGATAGCACCGGCAATTTCAGAACCCACCCTCGACTCCGCATGGCTCTAAGATCGTCCCCTACAGGCACCTGAACTCGTCGTGCGTCTCCACGAACCGGCCATGGTCACTTATCCGCCCTGTGCAACCTGAAAAATACGGCGATCCAGGGAAACATTACGGAATAGTTGCTATGCGACATCAAAAAAGTGAGACTAGACCCCGAAAAATCGGGTCAGATCCGCGCGCGATCTCGCTTGTTTCGACTATGCTCTGATGCGCATCAGCGTTGGTGAGAGGCTCGTCATGTCACACGACTACAATCCGCGATCGCCCAGGAAGCCGGTCAGCCTGCGAATCAATGTTGACTTGCTGCGGAAGGCGCGCGAGCTCGATATCAATCTCTCTGCGACGCTGGAACGGGCTCTGGTGGAATCGCTGAAACAAGAGTGCCGCGCGCACTGGCTCACGGAGAACAGACTCGCGATCAATGAGTACAACAAGCACGTCGAGAAACACGGGACGTTTGGCGGTCACCTGTCGAGCTTGTGACGGTGGAATGCGGGTGCGCCGAAGACTCAGCGGCGCTCGACCTACTCATCACCGGGATCTAACAAGAGACTCTCAGCCAACGCGTTGCAGAACCACGTGCGTGCAGCGTTCGCCGGCGATGATTTCCGCGAGTTCATATCCAAGCACGCGCGCATCGAGATCGCGCCACAACGCCTCGCCGCGCCCCAACAGCACCGGGCGGAATGCGATGTGCAACTCATCGATCAGGCGCTCCTTCAGGTACTGCCGCACGGTGGAAACTCCGCCGCCGATGCGCACATCCTTGTTTCCCGCGGCCGCGCGCGCCCGCTCCAGCGCCGCATGAATCCCGTCGGTGACGAAGTGAAACGTGGTGCCGCCTTTCATCTCGAGCGGTTTGCGCGCGTGATGCGTGAGCACGAACGTTGGCACGTGATAGGGAGGTTCCTCGCCCCACCAGCCCTTCCAGGATTCATCCGGCCACGGGCCGCGCACCGGGCCGAACATGTTGCGGCCGAGAACCCACGCGCCGACGTTCTCGAAACTGCGGGCCGCCATATCGTTGTCGACGCCGGTCTCGCCCGATTCGCCATCGGCGTGCATCTTCCGAAACACGTCCGTGGGGAAGAACCAATCCATCATCTCCGTGCCGTGCACGCCGAGCGGGTTCTGCAGGCTCTGATCGGCCCCGGCGGAGAAGCCATCGAGTGTCAAGCCGAAGCAGGCGACGCGTACCTTGCCCATGATCAGAGGATAGGCCGTATAAGAGAGATCCGCCAAGTATTAATCGGCGAAAATCAAAGAGTTTGCCCGGTTTGGGCGCCGTCGCATAAGGGGGCTTCCGTTATGTTTTCCGGGATTCGCTTTATTTTTTCGGTTGCACGGAGCGAATAAATGACGATATCCGGTTCGCGGAGACACACGATGAGTTCAGGCGCCTGTAGGGGACGATCTTGAGCGTAGGAGTTTTAAGCGAGGGTTGCCGCGTAGTCCGTTGCTAGGCGATTGAGAATCTCGTGAGTTTACCTAACAGATGTTACCGAGCCGACTTGGATGTATAACCGCTGTCTCTGAAACTTGAAAATTCTCAATTCCCTAGTCGCATTCTGGGAAACTGAGATCCCGCGTCGATCGCGCTGCCATTTGACCGTGAAGGCGGCCACATCGAAAACACTAGCCTAACCTTCAGATGAAATACGGTTCTCATCGCCGCTGTGTGGCGAGCTGGAGTCGTTTATTTCTTCAGGTTTTTTTCGATCTTGGCCCAGGTGTCGCGGAGGGTGACAGTGCGATTGAAGACCAGAGCATCCGGCCTGGAATCCGGATCCACGCAGAAATAGCCCTGGCGTTCAAACTGGAAGCGGTCGCCGTGATTTGAGGTCTTCAGGCTCGGCTCCACCTGGCACCCGGAAAGCACCTCGAGCGAACCGGGATTAACGGATGAGTCATTGTCCGGCCGCTCTTCATTAAAGAGTCGATCATAGAGGCGCACTTCTGCGGGAACGGCGTGCGCTGCCGAGACCCAGTGCATGGTGGCTTTGGGCGAAGAACGTCCTTCCGGCGCATCACCGCCACGTGTGGCGGGATCGTAAGTGCATCGCAGCTCGACGACATTCCCCGAAGCGTCCTTGATCACTTCCTTGCAGGTGATGAAGTACGCATATCGGAGGCGAACCTCCCGGCCGGGCGCCAGTCGAAAGAACTGCTTCGGCGGGTTCTCACGGAAATCTTCCTGCTCGATGTAAAGCACGCGCGAGAACGGGACTTTCCGTGTGCCGGCCGTGGCATCTTCCGGATTGTTCACGGCATCAAGCTGTTCGGTTTCATTTTCAGGATAATTCTCGATGACGACCCGAAGAGGCCGCAGTACGGCCATGACCCGTGGAGAACGCTTGTTCAGATCGTTACGAATGGCGTGCTCGAGTTGTGCGACGTCCACGATCGCGTCCCGCTTTGCCACACCGATCGATTCGCAGAAATTTCGAATCGCTTCGGGCGTGTACCCGCGCCGTCGCAAACCGCTGAGCGTGGGCATTCGAGGATCATCCCAACCCTTCACGTGTCCCTCGGTCACCAGCGTCAGAAGCTTTCTTTTGCTCAGCACGGTGTAGCTGAGATTCAGGCGAGCGAACTCGATCTGTTCCGGACGGTAAGGGATGGGCAGGTTGTCCAGACACCAGTCGTAGAGCGGACGATGGTCTTCAAACTCCAGCGTGCAAAGAGAATGCGTAATGCCCTCGAGCGCATCGGAGATGGGATGGGCGTAGTCATACATCGGATAGATGACCCACTTCCTTCCCTGCCGGTAATGTGACGCTCGCATGATCCGGAACAACACGGGATCGCGCATGTTGATATTCGGCGATGCCATGTCGATCTTCGCGCGCAGAACGTGCGTTCCGTCCTCGAATTCGCCTTCCCGCATCCGTTGAAAGAGTTGCAGGTTTTCTTCGACGGGTCGATGGCGGTAGGGACTTTCCCGGCCGGGCTCGGTGAGGGTTCCGCGGTGATCGCGGATTTCCTCGGCGCTCAGGCTGTCGACGTACGCCTTTCCGTCATGAACACCGTACTCGTAGAGCTTCTCGAAGTAGTCCGACGCGTAAAACAGCCGGTCGTCCCAATCAAAGCCCAGCCACTTCACATCCTTCTTGATGGATTCCTCGAATTCGACCGTTTCCTTGATCGGATTCGTGTCGTCAAACCGAAGATTGCAAAGGCCGTTGTTCTCGGCTGCCACGCCAAAGTTCAGGCAAATCGACTTCGCATGGCCGATGTGCAGATATCCGTTGGGTTCGGGAGGGAAACGCGTGTGCACACGTCCCCCGTTCCTGTTCGCCTTCAGGTCCTCGGCGATCCGGGTTCGAATGAAGTCCAATGAAGACGCGGGCTCCAGATCGGGAACTTTCATAAGTGAGAAAAAAGAAATTTTATCATAGACTTCGCGCAACGTGAGGATAGGAGGTAAGAAATGAGCGCGCCAACCCCAGGCCTTGCATTGGCTCAGATTGGACAGATCGCCGTGCCGGTTGCCGAAATCACCCGCGCGGTGGCTTTCTATCGCGATACTCTAGGTATGCGGTTCCTCTTTCAGTTTGGAAACCTGGCATTCTTCGACTGCGCCGGAGTCCGCCTGCTGCTCGATGTTCCGGAGAAGCCGGAATTCAAGCAACACAGCTCGGTCATCTACTACAAAGTGGCCGACATCCAGACCGCTTACGAGACCCTCGTCTCGCGCGGCGTCTCATTCGAGGAAAAGCCGCATTTGATCGCCAAAATGCCCGATCACGACCTCTGGATGGCCTTCTTCCGCGATCCCGACCAGAACATGCTGGCGCTGATGAGTGAAGTCCGAAATTCATGAGTCGTTATTCGTTTCTCACGGACACGTACGCTACGGAGCGTCAGAAGATCCTGGGCGTGTGGGCCATGTTCCGGGACTCGGAGATGACCTGGCGGCCGGAGCGCCGCGCCCGCAGCGTTCTCGAGCAGATGGTTCATCAATGCGTTAGTGAGGATGCCTGGATGAAGAAGTTCCTCGGCATCGATGTGTCCGAACCGCCGCTGCCGGCCACTGAGGTCCGCCGCGAGTTCCTGCGAAAATATGCCGTCGCTTCGGCACTGCGCCTGGAAACACTTCGTGCAATGCCGGAATCCTGGTTCGAAGAAGAAACAGCATTCTTCGATGTCACTCGAAGCCGCGCCTGGATTATCGTTCGCCGAGTTGCTCATTCGGCGCATCATCGGGGTCAGCTCACCGCTTACCTGCGCGCCCTGGGCCACGACCTCTACAGCACCTACGGTCCGACCGCGGACACGGGTGGCCTTGCTCAGAATG
>QHXD01000510.1:6915-10624 GCA_003223895.1 Acidobacteriota bacterium | reverse complement strand
TTCGCATATTCTGTTCGGAACTGACTACGATCGGTTTCCGATTGCTCACAGCATCAAGTTGTTTGCAGCCCTCAAGCTTCCGCCCAATGTTCGCCGCGCCATCGAGCGCGACAATGCGGTCACGCTGCTGCCGCGCTGGGCATAATGTCATTCATACAAGATATACGGCTGGCGGCTCGTCTCTACCGGCGGACTCCTGCATTAACCGGCATCGCGCTACTGTCTATTGCGTTGAGCGTGGCAGCGACCGCGGTGGTCTTCACGGCAATCAAGTCCGTGCTTCTCGATCCTCTGCCTTATGCCCGTCCGGGAGAACTCCTCCAATTCCGAACCGATTTCCCCAATCTCGCCAAGTCCGAGCAATCGCACAGCGACTGGATCTTCTGGAACGACGCCCAGGAAATCATCAGGCGCACGCGCACAGTGGAATCGGTTGGAATTTACGGCAATGCCGTTTTCGATCTTGCCGGTGAGCCATCTACTCCGCCGGAAGCCCTGTACGGTCTCCGGATGTCAGCGAGCCTGTTTCCAACCCTGGGCGTTTCCCCATTACTTGGACGGAACATTCTCGATGACGAGGATCAACCCGGCCGCGCCAATGAAATGATCCTGAGTTACGGCTTGTGGACCCGCCGATTCAACGCGGACCGCAACGTTGTTGGCCGAACCGTAAAGGTCAACGGCGAGGACTGCATCGTAATTGGGGTGATGCCGCAGGGTTTCAACTTCCCGCTGCGCAGGGAGGCGGCCCGTACGCCATTCCCGTACGTGGAACGATAAGCGTAACGCTGGTCGTAATCGGCGGGCAGCTCCTGGGAAACTTCATCGATTTGATTCGAACCGATCCTGGTTTCGAGGCGGATCACATCCTTGCGTCGGTCGTGCTCCCTGCGCGCGAGCGGTACGGAACTGCGGAAAAACGAGCGTTGCTGTACAAGCGGTTTCTCGACGCCGTTGCTGCGCTTCCCGGAGTGGAAAGCGCCGGAACCGTGGACGCATTGCCTTTCAGCGGCGAGAATCACGGAGGATTTGTCAGTCTTCGTGAAGCCCCGACGCCAAACGATCAGCTGACGGCCGAGGTCGATGTCGTCAGCACGAAATATCTGCAAACGATGGGAATTCGATTGATCGAGGGACGCTGGTTTCACGAAGAAGAAATGAACAAATCGAATGAGGCCGCGATTGTGAATGACATTGCGGCTGCCCATTTGTGGCGCGGAACGAGCGCCATCGGCAAGACGGTTTGCGTTTACTGTACAGCGGAGAACCCGCGTAACTGGAAACAAGTCATCGGAGTTGTTTCCAGCATGCGGCATGCGGCGCTGGATGGACCTTTGCAGGCAAATGTTTATCTTTCCGAAGGCGCTCTCGAGCAGGCGGTATTCGTGGTTGTCAGGACCAGTCGCCCCACGGCAGAGCTGGAAAAAGCAATTCGCCGCGCAATCGCCGCAATTGATCCGAACCAGCCGGTGTTATTGAGTTCGTCGATGCAATCTCTCATTGCCGAGTCCGTCGCGGATCGGCGCTTCATCATGAGCTTGCTCGCGATCACCGGCTGCCTTGCGCTTTTGATGGCTGCAGCCGGCATTTACGGTGTCACGTTGTATACGACATCGCGCAGGACACAGGAGTTCGGCATTCGGATAGCGCTGGGCGCTACTCCGGGCAGGATTCACAACCTGGTATTTCGTCAGGCCTTCCTGACGGTCGCGACTGGACTCGCTGTTGGCCTGGTTTTGGCTCTGACTTCGATGCGCATACTTCGCGGACTGGTGGCCGGACTTGAAGGCGGAAATCCGGTGCATATTTGGATCGCCGCCGGTGTGGTCTCACTCACGGCAGCAATTGCCTGCTGGGTGCCGGCACGCCGCGCGACGACAATCGACCCGATGTCCGGACTGCGGCGGGAATAGCCGTTTCGCCAGTAACCCCTCAAAAAAGGGCTTGCCTACAGCTGGGCACGGAGGCATAGTACCCGGGAAAATCCACAGTAAGGACTACGCTGGACTTTTGTTGCGGATCAATTCCTAGCAAGTTCAGACCTCCCTCAGGCTGTTTCTTAACCGCAAGCGTTCGACGATCCCCAACGCGATTTGAACCTCGTTCCGCGAAAGGTGGTTCTTTCGATGAGTAATCTGATCTCCGTCGTAATAGTAGACGACGATGAAATGGTAGCGGCTGCGATGAGTGCGTTATGTGAGAAAGTCAAAGGGGTCGAGGTCGTCGGGCGAGCAAACGATGGCCGGGACGGCTTAGCGCTCGTTGAGAAGCTGGTGCCGCAGGTTGCGCTGGTAGATCTCATGATGCCGACCCTGAATGGAATCGACCTGGTGGCCATGGCCCGCCAGAAAGGTCTCCCGACGCGGATGGTAATTCTCACAGCGAGCCGGGATCCGGAATTATGCGTGCGAGCCATGGAGGCGGGTGCAGCAGCGTATTTGCTCAAACTTTCCGGCGTTGATGAACTGGGCATCGCAATTCACGCGGTTGTCAATGGCAAGATGTACATCACGCCCGAGATGGCGGAATCATTCTTGCGCCAATCAACCGTCCGTCTACAACCAGAGCATCTGACCTTGAGACACCGAGAGATTCTGCAGCTCGTCGTGGAAGGTAGAACCAATAAGGAGATTGCCGGCATTTTGAACGTGGGTGTTAAAACGATCGAAAAGCATCGCGCAGAGTTGATGCGGCGCCTCGGCGTCCATAGCACGGCTAGTCTTGTCTGGCATGCGATTCTCCACCGCCTGGTTATGCCCCCTCCCTAGGCACAGTCCTGGCACTCGAAGTCTGCTACGCCAGGAGTAGTTTCCGACCAGCGACTGCGGGTTTCCCCCCATTTTCTTTCTACCGGGACTCAGATAGGGTACGCGAGCGTTTTCAATCCTCGAGAGGAGTGCAAGAAGCATCACCCTGAAATGAACGGAGTCCACGTGTGTCCAGTGTCGGACGCCAACCGAAAAGGAGTTGTATGCTTCAATGTTCAAAAGACGGAATACGAAAATCGATCATAAACACGATAATGTGCCTGGGGTTCGCCGTGCTGCTCTCGCTGCTGGCGCCGGCGGGCGGTTACGCACAGGTAGACCCGGGGATCCGGGGCGGCCTTCCGGGAGCCGGCCAGCCGTTTTCCGCAGGGCTGTCAGCCGGCGATCGGGCGTTCTTTAATGACGTCGGAATACCGCAGTTTACGCAAGTGGAAAATGTGGACGAGGATGGTTTGGGGCCGCGGTTCAACCTCGATTCTTGTGCGGGGTGCCACATATTTCCAGCCGTCGGAGGATCCAGCCCGCCGACGAATAATCCCCAGGTTATGCGCGCCCCCACTATGGCTCCAGGCAACAGTGTTCCATCGTTCCTCGACATTAACGGCCCGATCCGAGAAGTGCGCTTTATCCGCCATGCGAATGGGACACCCGATGGAGGCGTTCACTCCATTTTTACAATCACAGGGCGCCCCGACAGTCCGACCGGGTGCGCGATTAGCCAGCCCAACTTCTCCAACACATCCAATATGATCTTTCGCATACCGACACCCGTTTTCGGTGCCGGCTTGATTGAAAGCATCACGGATACCGTCATCAGGCGCAATCTCAATTCCGACCCCACGGGATTGAAGGCCTTATTCGGCATAACGGGGCATGTGAACAGGAACGGCAACGACGGAACAGTCACTCGCTTCGGCTGGAAAGCGCAGAACAAGTCGCTT
>QHXD01000510.1:3955-6823 GCA_003223895.1 Acidobacteriota bacterium | reverse complement strand
GCTGACATTGTGGCGTTCATGGGCGTCATGCGCTTCCTTGATCAACCCACGCCAGGATGCGGCGCATCCCGGCCCCCATGCTCGCCGTCCATCAACAACGGCAGAGAACTGTTCAATAAGATTGGATGCGCAACCTGCCACACGCCCTCACTCCCGACAGGGCTATCCCCTATCGCTGCGCTCAACCACAAGCAGGCTAACCTGTTCTCTGATCTTGCCGTTCACAATATGGGAATCGGGCTTGCCGATAATGTCAGTCAGGGCAATGCCGGGCCGGATGAATTTCGTACGGCTCCCCTGTGGGGCCTCGGTCAACGAGCATTTTTCCTGCACGATGGCCGAACGAAAGACCTGTTGCAAGCCATCAGGGCCCACGACAGTCCAGGATCGGAGGCTGACGGAGTCATCGACACGTTCCAGTTGCTGCTTAGCCCTTCACAAAAGCAGGACATTCTAAACTTTCTGCGTTCGCTCTAAACCCGCAGCTTTCCGAAATTCGCGAAGATCTCCCGATCTTCGCGAATTTCTCCGACGCATCGCTCGCCTCAGGCCAACCCTGATGTTGTCTCCCTTTCTGTGCGTCAGACTTGCGCGTCCCAGGCGGCACTTCATCGAGCCGGCATCCTGGGAATTTCCATTCTGCCGACCCCTTGGCAGGTCTCATGCCCCGAAGCGAAGCTGACAGGTGTTCCGTCCTGGGTAGTGGGTCACTTTCAAATTGACCGACTACCGAACGCTCGATGCATTGCGGTTAGCCATCGCTCTTGATCCGCGAGAACAGCCGCCCGGCTTATTTCCGCTCCTCTGGCCCACCGGCGCTCGTAAAGTTCCGGGCCGGACGTTCCTCGGCGCGGCAAGCTCGCTGATCTTTTCGTGCATCGCCACACCGTACGCGTGCTCGCCCAGCAACAGCACCCTGGTCAAGGGCTGAGCAGATCACAGATGGGGCTGATCTTCGGCGCGTTCGCGCTGTCATACGCACTATTCGAAATCCCATCGGGATGGATGGGAGATTGGATGGGACCACGCCGCGTGCTGGTGCGGATCGTGCTGGCGTGGTCCGGATTCACGGCGCTGACGGGCGCCGCGTGGAGCTTCGGCTCGCTGTGGGTAATCCGGTTTTTGTTTGGCGCGGGCGAAGCGGGCTGCTTCCCGAATCTGACGAAGGCATTCAGCGTTTGGTTGCCGCGTACAGAGCAGATGCGCGGTCAGGGCATCATGTGGTCCTTCGCCCGTTGGGGCGGGGCGTTCACCCCGCCGTTGGTAGTGCTGTGTTTTCATTTCATGAACTGGCGAGGGGCTTTCGTGGCGTTCGGAGCGCTGGGCGTGATTTGGTGCGTTTTCTTCTGGCGTTGGTTTCGCGACCGGCCCTCGGAACATCCGTCGGTGAACGCCGCCGAACTGGAACTGTTGCGCGATGTCAGCGCGCGTGGCGCGAGCCACGGCAACGTCCCGTGGAAAAAACTCGTATCGCGAGGTTCGGTGTGGCTGCTCTGGTCGCAATATTTTTGCCACACATTTACCTGGTACTTCTATATCACGTGGTTGCCGACATACTTGCAGGAGTTTCGCCACCAGACGCCGGAAGCAGCCGCGCGGCTGGCGATCTTCCCACTGCTGTTCGGTGGATTCGGCTCACTGACGTGCGGATTTCTGGCACGCCATATTTGCGATCGGATTGGGGGTGTCCGCGCCGGACGGCGCACGATCGCCTTCACGGGTATGGTCGCCGGTGCGATGCTCCTGTGGACGGTCACGCGCATTCAGGATCCGCTCGCCGCCATGTTGGTGATGGGACTTGCGAGCTATTCGATGGATCTGGTGATGCCCTGCGCCTGGAACGCATGCATGGACATCGGCGGCAGGTACGCGGGCACGGTATCCGGCTCTATGAACACTACGGGAAACCTGGCGGGATTCTGCGCGCCGGTGATTGGCGGATTCCTGCTCGACCGTACCGGCAACGACTGGAACCTTCTCATCTACATGATGGCAGGCGTGGCCGCGTTCGGCGCTTTGTTCTGGCTGTTCATTGACCCGGTAACACCAATTGAAGAGACTTCTTCATAACTTCTTCTCTATGACAGGACGAGAGTGTTACCACTGCCACCAATGGGTGGAAGACAAAGAAGAGCATAACTGCTGGACGACGACGGAGGAGAATCTCACGTCCGATCTCTCCGAAGACCTGATGGACGCCTAGGAGCGGCTGCGGGAAACTGCGACCTCGTTTGGCGAGCAGCGAATATACGCCTCGCACAACTCGATCATGTTTTCTCGCAAGGCCTGTTACTTCTTTGTTCGGCCGAAAAAAAAGGTTCTCGAGGTCTGGTTCTTCCTGGGACGGACGCTGAAGACACCTCTCGTTCGCAAGACACAGAAGGCTTCAAAACTCAAAGTGGCTCACATGGCTCACGTCACGCACCGGGACCAGGTTGAGCCGCCGCTGACCGATTGGCTCAAGGAAGCTTTCCAAACTTCCGACCGCTTGAGCGCGAAAGGCGACACAAAGCGGGGCAAGAAATAGAATCGCTCTGGTTGGGTGCCCGCTAACAGACTCAATTCCTCGACGCCATTCGGATCGTTGGCTGCCGGTCAACGACGATGTACTCGAGCTGAATTTCTGAGGACGCTTCCCCAATGGAGTATGGTTCTCCGCGACGTATTATCTTGCCGTCCAGTGAAGGATCCCGGTACAGGAGCCGCACGGCATCTCTGAAAACGCCGCCAGGAAAGGCTTCGGGAAACCTGTGCTCGCGGTCCGCTTCGGAATATTTCAGAACAACAGAAGTATTCGGCTTGACTTGCGGCTGTTGCGCCGCTATCTGACCTAAAACAGCCCTGCTGACATCGCCCATGCGCACCCAT
>QHXD01000510.1:599-3909 GCA_003223895.1 Acidobacteriota bacterium | reverse complement strand
TTTCGCTGGTGCTGCATAGAGTGAGCGTGCAACTGCACCAAGGAGCAGGGCCGCCGCCATGCCGGGCAGATAGCTGTATGTGGCTGACCTTACCGAAAGCAGAAGAAAAGGTCCTAAAGTAACTGCAAACAGCATCATCGACAGGAAAACATCACGACGTGTCAATAATCTTAGCTGAGGGCGGACACCGCGCAGGTATTGCGAAGCGCCGATAGCACACGCAACGATTGCCAGTAGTCCGTATGTGCGCCACGCATAACGCAGCAGGTTATCGCCTAACCTGCTCAAGGATAGCGCGTAGCTGTAATTGTCATCTGGTGCGGAAGGCGTGACCGCCCCAGATTGAGCACGCAGCCCGAGGTATACCGCCAGCACGCCAGCCAGACCGATGAATAAAAGGATGTCACCCCGCGAAAACACTTTCTGTTTCAATGATTGTCTTTCGCAGGCGAGCATAATGAAGACGGCCGCAATCACGGTGACACCACTTTCCTTCGCGAATACCGATAAACCGGCACACACAATAACGACAATGCCGGCCATAACCTGATGCCGCATGGCGTGGACATACCCCAACGCGGCGACCAGAGCTCCAAGATAGAAAAACGCCCCGATGACATGTCCGCGAGTCGCAATGTACATGACCGCCCATGTGTTGGCGGGGAAAAGCAGCGCAAAGCCAAGGGCGGCCCACCATGCGGCGATCTGGGATTGCCACAGCCGTAGCGTCAGGAAGTAGAGCATTACAATGTTGGCAACGTGCAGCAGAAGGTTCTCAGCGGCCATTGGGAAGCTGCGTCCTCCCCAGAGCATCCAGTCAGCCTTGAACGTAAGCCACACGAGGGGGTCGAAAAACGGGCCGCCCTGTACACGCGTCAACCCATACTGGAGTGATTGAAATGCCGCAGAATACAGATGACGGAAATCATCGAAAACGAGGCCATGCCCGATCATAGGCAGGTATAACGCGAGGTGAAAGGCGATCAACGTCAGCAGGTGAGTCTTTGATGCCAGAGAGTAAATCATCAATGCCCGTGATGGTCGTGACCGGTATCGTGCGATGTGTCCGATGCCGGCCTGGCTGCGGCGGCCTGGAGCTGGGCTTCAGTGGGCGGAAGGAGCAGTCCGACAATGGCCGCGATGACGAGAAAGGCCACGGCAATCAATGCTTCGAGCATGATGTTTACTCCTCGACCGGCGCTCACTGGAGCGCACGCGCTTTCACATAATGCGCGACCGGATGCTGATTTCCGATTTCAGGGTCTTGTGGACCGGGCATTGCTCTGCAATTGCGAGGAGCCGCTCCTTTTCATCCAGACCCAGGTTCCCGCTTACTTCGATTTCACGATCGATCTGGTCCAGGAAACCCTCGCTGGTCTCGCATTCTTCGCAATCCTCAGCGTGAATCCGGGAATGTCGAAGCCGTACTGTTATGCGCTGGAGATCCCAACCTTTCCGTTGCGCATACAGCCGCAATGTCATCGACGTGCAGGCACCGAGGCTTGCAAGCAGCAGACCGTAAGGTGACGGACCCGTATCCGCGCCACGCGGAGCAGGCTCGTCCGCCTTCAGCCGGTGATTGCCCGCAACAATTTCCTGGGACAATCCGGATTCACTGGTAACGACGACCTGTGTCGGTTCAGCCATGTATGTCTCTCCCAATACGCCGGCTGGAATTGTCGCACCGATTGACGTAATCTTTCCGGAGATTGTTGAGTTTTCTGATGAAGCCGATTCATGGTCTCGCCGGTGCTGTGTTGTTAGCCGGAATTGTGTTGTTCCTCCCGGTGAAGGGCGTGCCCTTTCCGAAAACGAACACGCCGACCTTCTACAGGGACGTGCTTCCCATCCTTCAGGACCATTGCCAGAACTGCCATCGGCCGGGGGAGATCGGGCCAATGCCACTCTTGACCTACGAGCAGACGCGCGCGAAGGCGAGCGCAATTCTGCAAAGAGTGCGTGCGAAGACGATGCCTCCCTGGTTCGCCGACCCAAAATATGGGCGCTTCGCCAACGATCCATCTTTGACCACGGAACAGATCGAGACCATTTCGGCCTGGCTCAGCGGCCAGACCCCCGCCGGCAATCCGAAGGATGCGCCGCCGGAAAAGTTTTGGGTTAGCAGCTGGAATATTCCGCAGCCTGACGAA
The DNA here is from genome assembly GCA_003223895.1 of Acidobacteriota bacterium. Lineage (GTDB taxonomy): Bacteria > Acidobacteriota > Terriglobia > 20CM-2-55-15 > 20CM-2-55-15 > 20CM-2-55-15. The sequence goes on along the minus strand of QHXD01000510.1, from coordinate 1,759 downwards.
GTCGTGCGAATGCCGGAAGCTGTCGTCATTCCCGCAAAAGGCGAGATCGAATATACGTACGAGATTCTTCCTACGGGTTTCAAGGAAGACAAGTGGATACAGATGGCGGAACTGCGGCCGTCAAGCCGGGAACACGTCCATCATGCCGTTGTGTACATTCGGCCGCCCGACTCGCCCTGGTTGCGGAATGCAGCGGTTAACGTTGCGTTCACGGGTTCAGCTCTTACGGATGCGCACGAGCAACACGACGCACACTGGACCGATAGCGACATGCTTCTGGTCTATGCACCCGGCAGCTCGCCCGATCATTGGCCCGATGGTATGGCCAAATTTGTTCCCGCCGGATCGGATCTTGTTGTCCAAATGCACTACACCACGAACGGCCACCAGGCTCGTGATCAGGCTGCGGTTGGCCTGGTCTTTGCGAAACAATTGCCCTCGCAGCGGGTCCTCACCCTACAGCTCACCAATTCCCATTTCTCGATTCCGCCGGGCGATGACAACTATCGTGTGGATGTTTCGGGCACGCTGCCCAACGACGCCACTCTGCTCGGTTTCCTTCCACACATGCATCTTCGGGGAAAAGCGTTTGAGTACAACATTCTCTACGGCCGAGGCCGGATCGAAACGCTCCTGCATGTCAACTTCGATTTCCGTTGGCAGTTGACCTACCGCCTGGCCAGACCACGGCCCTTGAAGGCGGGCACAAGACTGCAGGCGGCGGCCTGGTTCGACAACTCGAGTAAGAACGCGCATAACCCGGATCCACACCGCACCGTCATCTGGGGTGACCAGACCTCGGACGAAATGATGGTCGGCTTCTTTGATGTTGCCGTCCCTCGAAACGTCGATAAGCAGCAATACTTCATCCGGCAGTGAGGCCGATCCTCGTCATCGATCACCGCGCAGCATGCGCTCAAAAGCCTCCAGGTTGCCCATCGCGTCATTAACCGGTTTATGGTCATGTGGTGTTATACGAAGCCGCTTCCATCCTTGTGTTGCATAGAAATCACCAACAAGCCCTGCGTAGAAATCCGAGATGCGTCGGCCTGAATGCCCGAAGGGGTTGTATCCCAGCGTTCGCCAAAACCCATCATTTATCCACTGCCAATCAAATGCGGGATTATCACTGACAAACACCGGTCTACCCTCGACATGAT
>QHXD01000510.1:0-512 GCA_003223895.1 Acidobacteriota bacterium | reverse complement strand
TAAACAGCAGCTCCAAACTCAGTTAACTGCCCGGTCGCTGGACAACCGCCATATGCCTCACAATCAACAAAGACCAAACCCATAAAACCTCATCGTCGCAGGGCGTGTCGAGGATCACCCTGCACCGCTGATGAAAATGATGGCGTGGATTTGAACGCGGGCTAAAGCCCGCGACTACATTTGGTATCAACGTTGCGCCTGAATGTAGTCGTGGGCTTTAGCCCGCGTTCACGCTACGTGTTCACGTCACCTGAAAGTGATCACTTATTTCGTCCCCATCCTGGTTTACTTCGACATACTCACACTCGCATTTCACGCCCTCTTCCTTACAAATCACAAGCAGCTGTTCCAGACCCCGCTTCGCTTCTTCGAGCCCGTAGCTGGTGTGTCCTTCGAGGAGAAAAGCTCTCTGTTCTCCCGCGGTGTGAAACGCGGTGTGCGCATAGACGTAGAGGTCCTTATCTTCGTGCACCATTTCCTCACCGAGGAGTCTTATTTTGACAGCGACGTCA
>QHXD01000509.1:5962-10202 GCA_003223895.1 Acidobacteriota bacterium | reverse complement strand
TCATTTCAAAGGAAGTCCGGGAATATGAAGCGCTGCCAGCGAGTCAGCGGCAAAACCAGCCGGTTCCACGGGCCTCGATGGCGCAGGTAGCCGATCACATCGATCACATTCGGAAGGTTGCAGGAATAAATTCCATCGGACTGGGCTCGGACTTTGACGGTATCACGACTGTTCCGCAGAACCTTGAAGACGTTTCGAAGTTTCCGTTGCTCACGGCAGAGTTGCTTCGCCGCGGCTACAGCAAAGATGATCTCAGAAAGATCCTCGGCCAGAATGTCTTGCGGGTGATGCGGCAGGTCGAACAGGTTGCAGCCCGTCTTCAGAAGGAGCGCCCTCCCTCAACCATGGTTTTTGCCGGCCAGAATTAGGCACGTCCGTTCCACCAAGCAGCATTCGCTTACCGCCCTGTTTTACTGTAGCGGCGCTCTATGACCGCCGAAAAACCGGCGCTCATAGAGCGCCGCTACAGTAAATACTGCTACGACCCCATTTTTGTCCCGCTGGCATCTGTATTGCTTATAGAGGGCTACTTCATAGGAGGTTGTGGAATGAAGCGCTTACTTTTGTGTGTCGCTTTCATCCTGGCGGCCAGTGTGGTCTGTTCTGCGCAAAACTTTTATTTTCCTCAGGTCGCGGTAGGCGCCTATGCCGGCGGATCGTGGAGAACGACGATCTTTCTCAGCAACGGTCGGAGCGATACTGCCAGTGGCACGATCGCCCTCACCAAATCGGATGGCACACCCTTCAATTCGACCTGGCTTGATGAATCAGGGAATCCGACAGGTAATGGCAACACCATTACATTTCAGCTTGGACCAAGTGAGAGCCGGAGATTTACGTCGGTAACAGATATCCCCCTCACCACGGGATTCGCAACCGTAGCGTCCAATTCACTTGCTGTGCTTGGAAGCGAAGTATTCTCGAATTTCGATTCGGCCGGAAATCTGATTGCCGAGGCCGGCGTCTCGATGTCTATCCCAATAGGCAAGCAGGCGATCTTCATCGATACCACCAACGGTTTCAAGACCGGCGTTGCGATCGCGAATCCGAACACCACCGCAGCTCTTCACATTCATTTTGAGGTCATGAATACCGCCGGTCAGATGATCATGTCCACCGTGCGAGATGTTCCTCCGAGTCAGCATTTCGCTACGTTTGTCCACGAATTGTTCCCGGACATTCCGGAGATGGTCGGGCGGCTCCAGTTTTACTGCACAAATCCGATCGTTTCAGTGGGGATGAGGTTCGACCTGTCGTTTGTGAATTTCACGACGATGCCTCCGCTCGCCCTCCTACCGTAGGGCGGATATGGAATCGGCGATTTGGAATCGCCGATTTGGAATGTATATAGCGGATTCTCAATCAGCCTTAGCGATCATGGCCTGGGCCCTTGCTGGTTCGCCGATGGCGAAGCGGAGACCTTCCAGGTAGGCTTTGAGCTCGGCTTGTTCTTTCCGTTTTTGCATGACGCGGGACAGGTCCACAGACGGGTCGTCGAGCATCGCGCCGATTTCCTTCGTCGCACTCTCGAGTTCGGATGTCACGCGCGCGACTTCTTCTTCAACTCCGTTCAGATTTGCGATGCGCTCGTTCAGTTCGAATTCGAAGGCCTTCCGAAGTTCTTCTCGGACCTCGATGCGGATCTGTTCTCGAGCTGTGCCCATCGCTCTCTCGAAGCGTTCCTGATAATCCTTCTCCATCGCGTGGCGCGCGTCGATAATCGCCTGTTGCATGCCGACCTGAAAACCCGAATTGATGGATTGAATCTCAGCGGAGATGCGGCTCAGCTCAATGCCCACGGAATCCAAAGGCTCATGCAGTGAATCCCGGATCAAGTCCGTTTCTCTCTGTGTGTCCCGCGATGTTGGAGTCATAGTCGACGAGTAGGGTGGTTCTCCGAGCCGATATTGTTGCAAACTCGTTGCCATGAAGCGTTTTGGGTAAGTCCAATGGACTCTGTCGGCTGAGAAGCGGCCTGTGAAATTGCCTTCCGAAGTGGGCTCAAAAACGCCCATGTTAACATAGAGAGCCTCGAGGGGACTGGACGCATGACTACTCGCTCCGACATGAAATCTTTTCTGGACGATTTGAAGAGCCGTTTTCTTCTAAATCCCACAGCCATCAACGTCGAGCGTACCATCTGCGCGAGAATTGACGACCTGATCCGCGAGATCTGGGCCGACCGCAAGCCGCCGGCATCCTTCGTATTGTTTGCAATTGGGGGATACGGGCGGGGAACGATCCATCCGGAATCCGATATCGACCTGCTGTTTTTCTTCAAAGAATCCATAAACGAGGAGGCGGTCAACGCGATTCTTCTTCCGCTATGGGACCTTCAGTTCAAGGTGGGCCACCAGATTCGGCACGTCAAGGATTTTGCAAAGTTTGATGAAGGGCACATGGAATCCTATACCGCCTTTCTCGATTCGCGATTCCTGCTTGGAGATCCAAAGACTGCTGAAGAATTCGAACGCGAGATCTTCCCAAAACTGAGAAGACAAAACCGCGACCGCTTCCTGAAGGGCCTGGTTGACCTGAAATCCGTTCGCTACAAACAATTTGGCGACACCATTTTCCAGCTCGAGCCTGACGTTAAAGAAGCGCCGGGCGGCCTGCGCGACGTGCATTGGTCCGGATGGGTTCTGAAGTCTCTGGAGACGACGAGCGGCCTTCTGCTTCGTGATGAGGCGCTCAAGTTTCACCATTGCGTTCGAACCTTTGTTCACTTCCATGCGGGCCGAAATTTCAATGTGCTCTCGTTTGAATTTCAGGAACAGCTCGCGGAAAAATTAGGGTACAGGGATTCTCAGCGTGGTGAAGCGGCAGAAAACCTGATGCGGGATTACTTCCTGAAAGCCGCTGTGTTGTCGCGCGAGGGAAGCTTCTGGGAAGAGGAAATCGTTGGCCATCCAAACATGATCAGTATCCCGTCGGAGTTCTCTGATCCGTTTGAAATGATCTCGGCTTTTGGCGAAGCCCACCGGCAGAAGGCCCGGCTGGACTCGCCGACGTTCATCGCGATCCGCCGCCGCCTCGCATACACCAATGGCGTCCTTGGCAACAACCCCCGGGCAGGGCGCGCCGTCCTGGAAATGATGAAGGACCGGAAGGGCATCTATAACACGTTGCTGGCAATGCACGAGGTAGGTCTGCTGGGAAAGATCTTTCCCGATTTCGAGGAGATTCGTTGCCGGGTCATCCGGGACTTCTTCCATAAATACACGGTCGACGAGCATTCGCTTATAGCGATCCGCAACATAGAAGAATTGCCCCCGAACCACCGATTCTCGATCCTGCTGAACGAACTGGACCACCCCGAACTGCTTTTGCTTTCGCTGCTCTTTCATGACATCGGCAAATCCCACCGCCACGACGAAGGCAATCATGTTCATCCCAGCACAGAGGGCGTGACATCCATCCTTCGGAAGCTGGAACTGCCACAGGATCAGGCAGACAAGGTGGTGTTCGTCGTCAAACATCATCTGGAGATGTCGAAAATCATTATGCGGCGCGATTTCAGCGACGAGCATGTGATCGATCAATTCGCCGATCTCGTGGGGAATACCGACAACCTGCGTATGTTGTGTCTGTTGACCTATGCCGACGTGAAGGCGGTCAACACCGAGGTTCTCACGCCGTGGAAGGAAGACTTGATGTGGCAGTTGTACATCGAGACCTACAACCGGCTGACCCTTGGCCTCGCCGACGATCAATACACGCAGCAACCGGCACTGGAAAAAGATATTGTGCCACCCAAAACGCCCTCACAGGGCATTCGGGACTTTCTTGACGGATTTCCGCGGCAGTACCTGAAGAACACTCCGAAAAAGCAGATCGCGGACCACTTTCTGCTTTCACGCCAGCTTGCTTCGCGGCCGATGGTGATGCACCTCGGCAAGAGCGGTACGGTGTACGAAGTTCTCGTCATGACCGCAGACCGGCCGTTCCTGTTCTCGAAGATTACCGGCGTGCTTTCCTATTTCGGAATGAACATCGTGAGGGGACAAGCGTTTTCAAATCGTCATGGCACGATTTTCGACTTGATCGCGTTCGAAGACCCCGAGCGTTACTTTCAGAAGAATCCGTCCGAGATCGACCATTTCGCCAAGGTTCTGAGCGACGTCATCAGCGGGTCTGCAGATTTGAAGAAGCTGCTCGACCGAAAGTTCACGAGCGTCGTCTTCAAGCAGAAGAAAAGCCTCGTCCCAACCACCATCCATTTCGAAAACGATTTCTCGAA
>QHXD01000509.1:0-5957 GCA_003223895.1 Acidobacteriota bacterium | reverse complement strand
GAAACGATGCACCATCATGGAGATCCTGACTCATGACGCCTTCGGACTCCTGTACCGCATCAGTTCCGTTATTTCGTCACACGGTTGCAACATTGAAGTGGCGCTCATTACGACCGAGGGCCATCGCGCCATTGACGTTTTCTACATCACGCGCGAGGGGCAGAAGCTTCCGCCGGAATTGGAAGAAAAACTCCAGCACGACCTCGAGGTAGTGTTGTCGCAACCCTGATCATGCATTACGACACGTCGCGTTCGCCGGTGCGGATGTTGTAGCCTTGCTCGATCGGCAGAACGAACACACGGCCATCACCGATTTCTCCCGTGCGGGCGGTCTCAATGAGGGTCTTGATCGTGTCTTCAAGGATATTGTCTGGAATCACCAGTTCGACCATGATCTTGGGCAACAGTGTGACGCTGTACTCAGTCCCGCGATAGACGGCCTTGTGGCCCTTCTGGCGCCCGTGACCGCGGACTTCCGTCACGGTCATACCGGAAATACCGACCTTGGTCAGTGCATCCTTCACTTCTTCTAGTTTGTTGGGACGAATGATCGCTTTCACCAGCTTCATTCAGCTCTCCTTCGATGATCCGACATTGGTTGTTATTGAGTCCCCGAGGCACGAATAAAAAAAGCCCTCGACCCGGAATTCGAATCGAAGACTTCAGCGTCCTTCCCCGTACTTCGTCGTACAGACAGCGTGAACTTTAAAACAAAATCTTGACTAGTGTCCAGACAATATTCAGGTTGGTTGGGAAAAACGCCGCGGACCGTGGACCCCGAAAATGCCTTCGAAAATGCGGTTTACGTGGCCTGTATGGTACTGGTACTGGCGCAGGAACTGTTCGGCGGCGAGGCCGCTATCATCGTCGAAGTACCCCAGCAGGCGGGCACAGATCGTCAATTCTTCGTGGTCGCGGGGGAGAGAGTGGGTCTGCGCGTCGTTAACCATCTGCAGCTTGTTCTCCACATCGCGGAGAAAGAGATAAGCTCGAGTCAGCGTCTCGTTTTCTTCCGCAGAGATGAGCGATCGATCACAGAGCGCAGCAAGGGCCCTGAGCGTATTGCGCTCGCGTAATTGCTGGTTCTGGCCGCCATGACATACCTGTAGAGACTGTGCGATCAATTCGATCTCCCGAATACCGCCCGTCCCCAGTTTGACGTTCCGGCTGCGCTGTTTGCGCAGGGCCATCTGCTCGTCGATTTTGCGCTTCATGCTGCGGACATCTTCGACGGCTCCGCGGTCGAAGGGCAGATCGTAAATGAACGCGCGCACCATTGAGAGAAATTCCCGGCCGAGCGCGCGGTCACCGGCAACGGGCCAGGTCTTTAGCAGCGCCAGGCGTTCCCAGGTTCCCATTCGCGACTGGTAGTAGCGCCGATAACCGTCGAGCGAGTCGGCAATATTGCCCGCCTTGCCTTCCGGACGCAACCGCAGATCAACTCTGTACACATAGCCTTCGCCCGTAAATTCGTTCAGCCCCCCTGTGATCTTCTGACCGAGACGGCGAAAATATTCCGATGCTGAAATCGACCCCGCTTCTTCCTGGTCAGTAGCGTATAGGTACATCAGGTCCACATCCGAGCTGAAGTTGAGCTCGCCACCGCCGAGCTTGCCCATTGCCAGAATGGTGAAGCCGGCGAAAGCGTTTCTGGGAATTCCATATTCCCGGCGCAGCGCGGAGGAGCAAATCCAATAAGTTGCCGAGATCAGGGCCTCAGCCAGAATGGATAAGGCTGCCAAAGTCTCTTCGACCGAACAGAGCCGCAGCAGATCGCGCACGCCGATGTGCAGCATTTCTCTTCGTTTGAGAACGCGCAGATAGTCGAGTTGCTGCTGCTCGTCCACAAGTACTTTCAGCGTTCGTGCCAGTTCGCGCTGGATCTCGCGCTTTTTTCGACCGCTGTAGATGACCTGAGGATCCGTTAACCAGTAGAAATGATGCGGATCTCGAATCAGTATCTCGGCCATATAAGGGCTGCCACCCAGGGTCCTGGCCAGGATTTCGAGCATTCGCGGCGAATCCTTGAGATAGGAAAAGAGACGTGTTTTGTTGAGTGCGGCGCGCGCGAACCTTTCGAAGTAATTGAGCGCCTGATCCGGATCGGCGGACTGTGAGACGCAGATCAAAAGGTCTTCAAGAATATCCGCCAGTAGTTCCCGCTCGGACGGATCGTCCGCCATCGCCTGCAAATTCGCGTCCGCTTTTGGCGGATCTCTAAATCCGTAGGGACTCAGCAAACCGGCTACCTGCTGCCGATCGAGGCGGGGAGCGAGCAGGAGATCCTTGATGTTAAGCCGTGTCATACCCCTGGCCAAATGTAGTCGCGGGCTTTAGCGAAACAAAGTATTGAAACTCTCTGTGCCGGAATCGACAAGGACGCCGTTCAAGACTTCCTCGTCAGGATGGACGAAGATTACTTTACGACGTTCTCTCCTGCAGAAATCTCTACCCACATCCGGATGACAAGCGAACTGGATCCCAAACACCGTCTTTGGGTTCGGGTCACACCCGGCCCATCAGGCCGGGACGGCGAGTTCGAGATAGTTATCGTCGGTTTCGACTATCTCTCCGAATTCTCCATCTTCTGTGGTGTGCTGTCGGCCTTTGGGCTGAATATACGCTCCGGCGATATCTATTCTTTCGCGAGAAATGCGCCGGGTCGACCTTTACCGCGCAAGATCGTGGACGTCTTCACCGTGGATGTCAAGGCGGGTGAAACCTTCGAGGAGGCCAAGCAACGCGAGTTTGCACACGAGCTTCAAACGCTTGCCCAACTGCTGGCGACAGGTGCGGTAAACGAGGCGAGGGAACGGTTGAATCGCTTCCTCATCGAACGCATCGAAAGGATGAATGAAGAACTTGGTGGCCTGCTTTCTCCAGTCAAAATTGAGTTCGACAATCGGCTTTCTACCGACTGGACTGTGATGGATGTGCGTTCCGAGGACACCTTCGCTTTCCTTTACGCCGTCTCGAACGCGCTTGCGATGCGAGGTATTTACATCCACAAAGTGAAAATCAGAAGCAGCGGGGATCAGGTGATGGACCAGTTTTTCATAGCCGATCGTTGGGGCCGCAAGATCGAAGACAGCCGTGAGCAGGAAAGGTTGCGGATGGCGGTCGCCATGATCAAGCAGTTCACACGATTTCTGCCCGAGGCGCCTGACCCGGCAAAAGCAATGCGCCATTTCGATCAGTTTCTGGATAAGGTCGACAACATCGCTGAGGATGAGTTCCCCTACCGAATCATCTCCTTTCTGGCCGAAAGGGAAGGGATGAATATGCTGGCTCATCTGCTCGGCTCGAGCGACTTTCTGTGGGACGACTTTCTGGGCATTCACTTCACAGACCTCCTCCCGGTTCTGGAAGACTTCGCCAAAACAGAGTTGCAGCCGGCCAAAGACTCCTTTCGGCGGCAACTCCGGCAGCTTCTGGAGCAGGCCTCGACATTCGAAGAAAAAAAGAGAGTCCTCAATCGATTCAAGGACAAACAAGTGTTCCTGATCGATGTTAAACATTTGCTCGAACCACGTGTCACGCCGACGGACTTTTCCCGGGCGCTGACAAACCTTGCTGAAGTGGTCATCGATGAAGCGGCGACGATCTGTTATGAGCACCTCGGTGGTCAACACGGGCCGTTCACCATCTGTGGCCTGGGAAAATTCGGCGGACGCGAGATGGGCTATGCCTCCGATCTCGAACTCTTATTCGTTCACGATGCGCCGGGAAGCACTCCGTTGTTCGAGTCCCTCGCGCGGCAAGTGAGCGAGTTCAGTGAGGCCCGTTCGAAGGGCATTTTTCACATCGACCTCAGACTCCGGCCTTATGGCGAGAAGGGCGCGCTGTCTACCACATTCGAGCAGCTGACGAAATACTACAGCGTGAACGGGCCGGCGGCACCGTTCGAGAGACAGGCATTAATCAAATTGAGATGGGTGGCCGGAGACGAAGCCCTGGGCCGGCGCGTGGAAGCGCACCGGGACGGCTTCACGTACAGCGGGGATCCATGGAATTGGGAAAATGCCATGCACTTGCGGCGCCGCCAGACGCGTGAACTGGTAAAGCCGGGGCAAACCAACGTGAAGTACAGCCCCGGTGGAATCATTGATGTCGAATATGCGGTGCAGTATCTGCAGCTCCTCAATGGCAAGGATCATCCCGAAGTCCGGGTTCCTAACACTCTTGAAGCTCTGGACCAATTGCGGCGTCTGCAAATCATCCGGGAGGCGGACTACATAATGTTGCACGCCTCTTATCTGTTTCTACGCAATCTAATCGATGCGCTTCGAATCGTGCGCGGCGATGCAAGCGACCTGGTGCTTCCCGAGGAAACCTCAGAAGAATTCAAATCCCTGGCGCGCCGATTGGGCTATCGGGAACGGGATAGGAGAGAAGGTGCCGCGAAGTTGGCTGCCGATATCCGGGAGACGATGAAGAAAGTGCATGATTACTTCCTCATGCGTTTCGATTCTCTGAATGCGAACGCGGGCTAAAGCCCGCGACTACATTCGGACCAAACGTTGTTCCCAAAATGTAGTCGCGGGCTTTAGCCCGCGTTCGCATTCCGTTTATCTGCTACAGGCTGTAGTACATGTCGAATTCGACCGGATGGGTCGTCATGCGGAAACGCGTGACTTCCTCCTCCTTCAACGCGATATAGGCATCGATCATATCGTCGCTGAAGACGCCACCCTTGGTCAGGAAACCGCGATCCTTGTCCAGATGAGAAAGCGCCTCGTCGAGTGAAGCACACGGATGTGGAATGTCCTTGGCTTCTTCAGGAGCCAGGTCGTACAGGTTCTTATCGATAGGATCGCCTGGATGGATCTTGTTCTGCACGCCGTCCAGCCCCGCCATCATCATCGCGGTGAAAGCGAGATAGGCATTGCATGTGGGGTCCGGGAATCGAACTTCGATACGGCGCGCCTTCGGGCTGTTTACGAGCGGGACGCGCACTGCCGCCGAGCGATTACGTGCGGAATAAGCGAGGTTGATCGGAGCCTCGAATCCCGGCACGAGGCGCTTGTAGGAGTTGGTACCGGGGTTGGTGATCGCATTGAGCGCCTTGGCGTGCTTGATAACCCCGCCGATATAGTAAATAGCGAACTCGGACAGCCCGGCATAACCTTCGCCGGCAAAGAGGTTCTGCTCACCTTTCCAGATCGATTGGTGCACGTGCATTCCGGAACCGTTGTCACCGACGATCGGCTTCGGCATGAAGGTCGCGGTCTTCCCGTATTTGTGAGCAACGTTATGCACCGCATATTTCAAGCGCATCATCCAGTCGCCACGCTGAACGAGGGGAGCGAACTTGGTGCCGATTTCGTTCTGACCAGCGGTAGCTACTTCGTGGTGATGGACTTCCACGACGACGCCCATCTGCTCCAACGCGGTGGAGATGGCAGAACGGATATTCTGCAGCGAATCAACTGGAGGGACAGGGAAATACCCTCCCTTGACCGCTGGGCGGTGGCCTTTGTTGCCGCTCGCGTACGTCTCACCGGTATTCCATGCTGCCTCTTCGGAGAAGATCTTGCAGTAGGAGCCCGACATATCCACGGACCACTCCACGGCATCGAAAATGAAGAACTCGGGTTCAGGCCCGAAGAAGGCGGTGTCGCCCAGACCGGTGGACTTGAGATAGGCCTCGGCGCGCTTCGCGATGGAACGCGGATCACGGTCATAGCCTTTCATGTCAGACGGTTCGATCGTATCGCAGGTGATCGCCAGCGTGGTGTGATCCTAAAACGGATCGATGAAAGAGGAAGTTGGATCGGGCAGCAGCAACATGTCTGAAGCCTGAATGCCCTTCCATCCGGCAATCGAGGAACCGTCGAAATAGTGACCGGATTCAAATTTTTCCGGGCCGAAGGACTTGACCGGAACGCTTACATGCTGTTCCTTGCCGCGCGTATCGGTAAAACGGAGGTCGACGAATTTGACCTCCTTGTCCTTAA
>QHXD01000508.1:2562-11547 GCA_003223895.1 Acidobacteriota bacterium | reverse complement strand
CGTGATCAGTTGTTTCTGACCCGTGGACAGGCGATTCCCGCTTTCGCCGACCTCGGTGTGGTATCGGGCGGGTAAGCTGTCGATGAATGCGGCAGCACCTACCTGCCGCGCAACGCTTTCAACTTCGTCGTCTGTTGCGTCGAGCCGTCCATAACGGATGTTCTCGCGAATCGTTCCGCTGAAGAGGTGCGGCTCCTGCAACACCATCCCAAGACTCGACTGCAGCCAATGCAAACGAAGATTTCGATAGTCGACTCCATCGATCAGAATGCGCCCTTGCGTCGGCTCGTAAAACCGGCAAAGAAGTCTGACGATGGTGCTCTTACCGCTTCCGGTTTCACCTACAAGCGCTACCGATTCGCCGCGGCCTATTCGGATGTTCACGTCTGTCAGCACCGGTCCCCCTTGCTTGTATTCGAAACTCACATGGTCGAAGACGATCTCGCGGATCCTTTCTTGCGGGTCATCGATCACCAGGCCATCGCGGATCTCAGGTTCGGTGTCGAGCAGACTTTGCAGCCGCTCTGCTGATGCCTGGGCCGCCTGAAGCCCGGTGAAACGTTGAGCCATTTCCTGAATCGGAATGTGGAACAGGCCTGCGTATTGCATGAAGACGAAAAGATCGCCGAGGGCCAGGTTGCCTGCAAACGCAAGCAAGCCTCCTCGCCAGAGGGCGAGACCAACTCCAGCCGCTCCGAGAGACATCACAATCGGCAGATAGACAGCCGCTTGAAGAGAATTGCGAAGCGAATAATCAAACATTTCGCTCGTAAGCGTCTGGAACTCTCGCAGGTTCTCTTCCTCGCGGACGAACGCTTTTGTCGTTCGCACTCCTGCGATTCCCTCATTGAAACTGGCGGTGATTTTCGAGTTCGTCTTACGCGCCAGGCGCTGCGTGTGAATAAGCCTCCTTTGATATATCGCCGTTGCAATCGACAATGGTGGAACGATGCTCAGAATGATGAGCGCCAGCTTCCAATTCATCCAGAGCATCATCGCCGTAATCCCTGCCAGCAGAAAACAACCCCACACGGCATCCAGCAGGGTCCAGGGAAGCACCGACGATATGCGGTCACAGTCGGTTGTGAGCCGCGCCATGAGCCAGCCGACCGGACGATGGTCATAGAACGAAAACGAAAGCTGTTGAAGACGCGCGAATGCAAGCCGGCGAAGATCGTATGCCACGGCTGTTGCAGTCACGCCTGCCATGACAATGAAGAGCCACACCATGAAAGCCAGCAGGAGAATAAGTCCTGCATAGAATGCGCCATAAAGTCCAATGCGGCCTGCGCCGGAAACCGCGCTATCGATGACGACCCCGGTGACCCGTGGCAGCAGGACATCGCACAGGGCGACAGCCATTCCAGCAAGTCCGAGGCCCACGAACGAACGCCAGTAAGGACGCGCACAGGCGAGCATAGGCCGCCACAAAGCTGCATTCAGGCCCGCACTTTGTACGTCATCGTCTTCCTGATAGGTCATATGTTCTCCGTTTGCATTTTCCAGATCCGTGAGTAGAGTCCCGCCTCCTCTTTCAGACTGTTGTGAGTTCCGCGCTGGATGATGCGGCCGCGATCAAACACGAGAATCTCGTCGGCGTGCATGAGCGTAGAAAGGCGGTGCGCAATGACGATCGTCGTGTGACGTCCCCGCCGGCTTTTCAAGGCCGCGAGGATCAGCGACTCGGTCTCGCTATCGACCGCACTCAGGGCATCATCCAGAGCCAGGATCAGCGGCTCTTTCAACAAGGCACGCGCCAGAGCGACACGCTGCCGCTGTCCTCCGGACAGCGTAATGCCTCGCTCTCCGACTATCGTCTCGTAGCCGCCTTCGAATTCCATGATCGTGTCGTGAACACAGGCACTCGCGGATGCGGTGGCGATCTCTTCGTGCGTCGCCGTCGGATGTCCAAGCATCAGGTTTGCGCGAACGCTTTTCGAATACAAAAACGGCTCCTGCATCACCACCGAGATTCGACGGCGGACTGCCTTGCGATCCAGGTTCGCAATGTTGTGTCCGTCGATTTGGATACTGCCTTCCGCGTGGTCGTAAAGCCTCAGCAGGAGATTGACGACTGTGGATTTTCCCGAGCCGGAAGGACCAAGCAACGCGAGAGTGCTTCCGGGCGCAACACGAAATGAGACGTCCTGGAGCGCACACGTTCCGTCTCGGTGTGAGAATGTCACCCGATCGAAAACGATTTCTCCACGCTGATCCGCCGGAGTGATGGTCGTGTTCGCAACTATGGGAGTGCTTTCCCGTTCGTGTCCGAGAATCTCCTGGATTCTTCCGATCGCGACCGTCGCCTTGCCAAGCTCCGTCAAGATCCTTCCCATCATTCGCACGGGCCAGATGAACATGTTCACGACCGATAGAAAAAAGAAGAAGCTGCCCACGCTGAGGCTTCCGCTTGCCAGCCATACTCCACCGGTGAAGACGACGAGAGCGATCTGAGCCATGCAAAGAAAATCGGACGTCGACCAGAAGGTTGCGAGCAGCCGGTAGAGTCGATAGTCCAGGTCCCGGTGGTTCCCGTTGCGAGCGCCGAACTTCCGGATTTCGTATTCCTGCCTCGCGAATGCGCGCACGACACGAATGCCGGTCAGGTTCTCCTGCAGCGTGCTTGTGAGACGCCCTTCCGCCTTGTCGACCTCTTCGAATCTGTGACGCACCTTTTGAAAGAACACAACCGAGAAGCCAACGATTGGCGGAATCAGGATCAGAGAAACTCCCGTCATTCGGGGATCGATGGCGTACATCAGCGGGAGCGGGACAAGAAGCATCAAAGCGGCGCGGCCGATCTCGACGACCTGGTTGAGCAGGAATTGACGGACCGTTTCCACGTCGGACGTGCAGCGTTGGATCAGGTCGCCCGTCTCCGCGCCGTCGTAGTAAGAGCAGGGAAGATGCTGCAGTTGATCGTATAATCGGTCGCGCAACCCGCGGATGATTCGCTCTGTCGCCTCTGCCGCCCAGCGTCCTCGAAGATATGTGAATAGGCCCGCGAACGTGGTGAGGCCGAATATCAGGGCGACCGCAATCCAAAGATTGGCGCGTACAAAGTCGCGGCCACCGATCGATTCGACGGTCCGCAAAATGAACGGAGATGTACCGCTGCCGTTATCCGAAATGATGACGTCAAGGACTACGGATGAAACAAGAGGTACGAGATAAAGGAAACACGAAGCGAGAACGAGCGCGGCAACGGCGGCGCCATATCGCAGGCGTTGCCCGTGCATCAGTTGCCAGATCAATTGATATTTCGAAATCATTCCGTCCGCCAATAAGCCGACTCGACGACAAACGGGAATGAATGGGATGGAAAACTTTGAAGGGTGCCCGCTCGCCTTCGAGCGGGCAAAGTCAGAACCTAATGCGCCCGCTCACATCGCCGTCCGCCTCCGCCGACGGCGCCACTATTCGAAATTGTGAAGGTGTACTCGCGCATTGGTTTCACAGCTCTCTGATCCTTTCGCCTACTTCAAGGATTCTGAGAATATAAACCGAACATGGAGCAAAGGCAAAACGTTTGTGAGTCACCTGTGACTACATGGGTGTTAATTACGTCCCCCGGCTTTCAGCAAAAGAGAGTCGATATCGCCGAACATTCCCGTTATATAGGCCTCGAGCGCCATTCTGCCCTCTATGTCGGGGCAATTTCCAAGCGCGGCCAGTGCCTTCTCCCGTTCCTTCAATGCAGCCCAGATAAGGAACTCTTTCGTGTCGATGGTCTCAAGGATTTCCTTCACCACATCCGCATTTTGTGCGATCGCATCACGCTTTACGAGGGAAAGCAGCGGTAGCGTCACTTTTCCGCTTTCAAGATCGCTGGAGCCCTGAGGCTCCCAGATTGACTCCATATCGTTGAGTATTTGTTTGGCGAGACCGAGATGATGGCCGAACAGCGTACAGCTCTCGATTAGTTTCCGGTCTCGAGTTCCGACCATCGCGCCTGCGGCGCAAGCGAGGCCATAAGGGCACCCGCTCTTCATTTCTGCGGTTTGCCAGTAATCCTCTATGGTTCTTGTAAGTCCTGCGAGATCCCTGTCCTGTCCTGCTGCCAGTTCGAATGATGAGTCGACAAAGAGCTGGATGAGCGAGCGCGAAAGATCGGGAGGCAATGGTGCCATGTTTAGAATGCGAAAACAGTAGACATGCAATGCGGACGCATAGTTCCACGCCCTCGCTGGCCCAACCTGCTTCCATAAACCGTTCGGTCGGTCCTGATCCTCGACGTCGTCCAGGAAACGCAAGGCGGCCGTGAAGCTGACGACGGCCGCAGTGACGTGGACCGCGTGCGCGGCATTGCCGCCAACCGCGCGGCAAGACGCGAGCGGCAGCATGGCCTCAGTACAAAGTGGCTTGGTCCAGAGGAACTCCATGACCCGTTGTAGACCTGGCCAACCGGACGGAACTCCTTTTTTGATTACATCCTGGACCTCCGTGTACAGACTTTTCAACCATTCCATCTTCGTTGTACCTGATCCGGTCACCGCCGCCTATTCATCGTTCGGGTTGCCGCCAGGCGCTTCTGCAGCCGGAATACGAAACTCGAAATCCTGCCAGATGCGCTTATCGTTGCGGCAATCGTAGGTCCGGCACACATCGGGACGCCTCTCGTACACGCCACAACGACCGGTGGAGGCTTCATGGTGGATACAGTATCCATTCGGTTTCTTTCGAATCATGTACGGCCGCGCATAGTCCCATTTCACTGTACCTTCGTCGAGGTCCTGGAAAGACAGGGGAAAGTTAAAGCTGCAGCACTTGGCCTTGCACAGGTGTATTCGAGATTCACAATCAATCCGTGGGAGATCCGTCAAAGCGTACTTGTCGCTAACATCGCTTTGTTGCACATGCGCACGCTCCACGACTCGCTTTTCTTCGCGTTGCGTTATGCGGAGGCGTCGCTCCTCGAGTTGGCGGAGATCGAGTTGACCGCTGCCGACCAGTTCTTCCAGCAGCGCATAAAGCCGACCCGTCAAATCGACGACATCATGCTTCGTTTGCATGCCCATGACATGTAAAAACCGCAGTGCAGCATCGAGGTCTTTGCCCAATGGATCGTCGTTCAGATTCTCCTCGGCGTTTTCTTTGTGACATCAGCGTTATCGTGTTTACTGTTCATCGATCGATCCTCGTTAACCCGACTGCCCGCTGGCGCCTGTGCATGGTGGCTGCTAACTGGGCGTATCCTTTTTCACTTTCGCTAACAGCGCATCCGCCAGCGCGGATAACTCCCGAAAGAGAGAGTCCGTCGCCAGACCCTCTAAGCGGCGGCGCAGTTCAGAGTTGCTTGTATGGCCGGCAGCCGCATGCAGCGTGCGCAAATAGGCAGCATAGAGCGGATCAGCGCGTTCGGCTTCCCACGCGGCGACAGCGACTTCGACAAGCGCGTCAGCCGTACCGGTCTTCAGTGCTACTTCATTTATCGCCTCGCCGAGAAGCTCAATGACCGCCGTCTTGACACAGGCCGGTTGCGATGGATGCAAAAACCACCGCGCAAGGACTTCAACCTGGTCGCCAGTACCCTGACGGGCAGCCTGGCGGAGTGCATCCAGACCGACCAGCGGATGGGAGGCCTGCGTGGCAGCTTTAGCGGAGGCAAGCGTGGGCTGGCCGTGGAATCCCACCAGTAACGGGAGTGATTCGAGCAGCGCTCTATCCGCGCCTTCGGCCAGGAAGGCACGCACCGCGGAGCCACCGAACACGCCGTTAACAACAGATGCGGTTCTTCCCATGAGTCCTTTGGTCGGTCCCGCTTCCGGCCCACCCACTATTAGAACGACGTCCTTTGGCGGTATCGAAAGTTTGCGGTTGAAAAACGCATACCCATCTAAAAGGAGCGTCGGATTGCGCGTGTCGTAGGAACGCTGCGCTGGAGACAGCATCGTATATCCTCTGAACTTGAACGAGTTCACTCTCCTCGTTAACCCGACTGCCCGCTGGCGCCTGTGCATGGTGGCTGCTAACTGGGCGTATCCTTTTTCACTTTCGCTAACAGCGCATCCGCCAGCGCGGACAACTCCCGAAAGAGAGAGTCCGTCGCCAGACCCTCCAAGCGGCGGCGCAGTTCAGAGTTGCTTGTATGGTTTCTCCAAACCGTCTGGCTGCTGCTCCGGCCTTGTCTGCTGCAGTCAATGCAATACCCTCCAAGCCCATGACAACGACGACTCATTCCAACTACAGTCAGATCAGCTCTGGGTGTGCATACAGTTCGGCCCTACCGCCCTCATGACCAGGCAGACGTCAACTTGTCGTTGGTAATTGGTCCGCTCAGTACAGGCGTTTCCGATCCTTTGCCTGCGCCAGAGCCCGTCACCTTGGTGGCGCCGGTGATTTTGCTCGTCGTCTTGGTGCCTTTCGAGGCATAGTCAAAAGCGGCCGACCAGCCCACTTCCCAGGTAGCCCAGTTCAAATAGTGAATCGTATTTGGTGCGCTCTTTTGCCGCGCAATCATCCAAAGAGCAAAGTCGCTTTTGCCGCTGCTACTGTCAAGCTTGCCTTTCGCGTCCGGCGTATCCCAGTATAATTCCGCGGCGGGCTTGTCCCAGAGGGAAGTGCTGAGCTTGGAGTTGGTTTTGGTGAAAGGCGCGCGACCGGTGCCGTTGGTGTTGTTCGGATCGTACCAGGGTTCACCGGTTTTCACCAGAGCGTCGCGCAGGGGGCCGGGAGTAGTCCAGGCAAAGGTGGTGTTCGTCGGTGAACCAATGTAACTACCGGCGGCGCGGTACGAAATCGAGGTCTGGATAAAACCAGCCTCCCAGTCCTTTGCCTCTGCGTCGGTGCCTCCCGATACCTCCGCGTCGCCCGAAGGCGAATAGGCCGGCGAACTCAGTTTGGCGAACCCGGTGTTCGAGAACGTAATCGCGCCGCCTGAACCCTTGTTGAAGGCTGCCGAACGGAACGTCAGACCGGCAGGTGCACCGCCAAATGGCCCCCAGCGGCGTATCGTTCCCGCCCCGCTCTTGTGGTTGATTGCTGCTGGCGGACCTTCCAGGATCTGCCGCTGGAGGGCCGCTATCCGGCCAACCGGGTACTCCTGCTGAAACCTTCGGATTTCCTGCATATACAGTGAAGCTCCCTGCGGTCCCTGGTCCTTCAGTGCTTGCAGGTGACGCTCTACGGTGCCGGCTGCATTCATTCCATTACCAGCAACTCTCTGGGCCGAGCCTTGCTGCACCACATGCGTCAGCTCGTGCGCCATCAATCGCATGTCGTTCACACTTTCATTGGCGCCAAGCCAGATGTCGCTACCTAAGGTAAAGGCCCGGGAATTCAAGCTGCGGTTCAGTTCCGCCGCCTCCGCATCCGTCTTCACCCGGACGTTGCCGAAGTCGTGGCCAGTGTGCATCGCCATGCTTATAGCAACATACGCTGGCAACCGTTGCCCCGTACCTCGGCTTTGCATGATCCGACGCTCAATAAAAGCCGGAACTGCACCCCCGCTATTTCCTTTTACCGAGATCCGCAGGCGCCCAATCGACAAAGCGCCCTCGCCCGACACGCGTCCCACCGGACCATCGCCAACGCTGTCGGCGTGGTTCTGGTCGTCGACGGAGTCCAGGACTTGTCGCAGCAGATCGGCGCCGGTGCTGCGCTCAAACTCCGTGACCCACTCGGCAACACCATCCGCCTCCTGCTCGGCGGCATCGTCGGGAGAACCGACCTCCAGCCCGGTTCCCACTCCATCGCCGGGTGATCCAGCCTGCTCTTCGTTCGCGTCCTCGGGTGAAGCCCCCACATCACAACTGGCGGACGGCATTTCCTCTTTCTCTTCTTTCCCCTGCTTTTCTGCCGAGAAAGAACGCATCTCGCTCTGCAGAAGCCGACACACTGCTTTGTTGCCGATCGTCCGTTGCAGATGCAGTATCGCTGACACGCTATGACCGGGAAGACCGAACGTATTTTTGCCGCTATTGCCCTTATGGAGCAAGGCGGTCTCTTTTGTTTTTGTGCCTTGAGTCGAGATCTTTTCTCGCATTGGAAGCTACCCTGGATATACGCGGACAAGAGTATTGTTAAAAACAACCAGCCAGGCTGGAGAACGCATAGGCGGTGGGAACGAAGCCTTTCAGCAAAAATAACCTGAGACTAAAGGCTTCAGCCGAGCCCGATTTGAACGTATAGACCGACCTTCTGCAACTGTCAAGCTGAAAGACCTGAATGTAGTTAGCACATGGTATGTCCGCCTTAATTAGCACATGAAATGTCCGCTCTTGGGCGGCGAGAAGGAAAGGCTTCAGTCGAAGGGGTCCATGATGCTCTCTTTTGAGATTGGTTTCGAATGTGGAGTATCTTACATCTCGTGCTGCTGATATGGTGGGCGCCTGTGCCTGGCGAATTCCCCAGGGCCGCAGTCGACGTCGTAACACCCTCAGCCAGTTGTTCCGTTGATGACGTTTCAATCCTTTTGCCATGGGTTCAATCCTGGAGTCGGTTGATGTCTGGATCGTGCACACGGATGTTCATGTGGAGGAGCGTGATACCTTGAAAGCCCTTCTCTCTCCTGCAGAGACTGCGCGCGCGCGACGTTTTACGTTTGATTCGGACCGGAACCGGTACATTTCGTCTCACGGTATCTTGAGACGCATCCTCGCGATGTATTGCGGTGTTTCGGCAGATGCTCTTGATATCTACCTCGATGCGAATGGCAAGCCTGGGATTTCAATTGTGGGGGCTCACATTCAGTTCAATCTCTCCCATTCCGCCGATGTTGCCTTGATTGCGGTGACGAGTGCGAACTGCGGTGCGGATGTTGAAAAGATCCGCCCGGACCTGGCGCACATGGAGATAGCAGAACGATTTTTTACCGAAAACGAAAACGACTGGCTGGCGACCCTTCCCCAACCGGTGAGGTCAAACGGATTTTTTCGTCTTTGGACAATCAAGGAAGCTGTTCTCAAGACGATCGGCGCGGGCTTATCGATTCCATTGAACGAAGTCGATGTCATGGGCGTCGTTGAGCGCGGATCAGCCGATTTG
>QHXD01000508.1:0-2409 GCA_003223895.1 Acidobacteriota bacterium | reverse complement strand
ATGACCGCCGGTTTTACGGCATGTTGCAAGGAAAAACCGGCGGTCATAGACCGCCGCTACAGTCCGCCCATTTCCTTCACCAGGCTTTTCGGTCGCATGTCGGTCCAGGTTTGATTGATGTAGTCCAGACATGCCTGCCGGCTGTCGGCCGAATGAGCAACGGTCCAGCCTCTCGGCACATCGATAAACGACGGCCACAGTGAATACTGGTCCTCATCGTTGATGAGCACCAGGTATGTTGCAGTTTCATCTTCAAACGGGTTGGTCATTTCGTTGAATCCTTTCGGAGTGTTGTTCAAGCTCGATGGCGAGAGCGCGCCCGATCCTGGCAAGGGAGGGCGGTTCCGTCATGAGCTGGTGGCGGCAAGGGATTTCACGTATCCGGATCTGGCCGGTGACATGGGGCATCCAGGCCTCGGGCACCGGCTCCTCCCCGGTTCTATCGGCGGTAGCGGTAAAGAGCAACAGGTCACCTATGAATTGACCCGGGATGAAACGGGACGCCAGGAGATGATTGTTCCTGGCTACCTCGTACATTGCCCGGAGGTGGTGCTCCTGTAGAGTCGAGAGCGCAGCGCCGTCTCTGCGCAGAAACTCGAGAACGGTCGAGACGTCCAATGGGTCTTCGCCCGGATCGCGGCCTAAGTCCTTCACCAGGCCACGGAGGATCTCCTGCACCTCCGGAAAGGCGAGGAACTTATCCTGTGGATACGGGTACCCGTCCAATGACACCAGCAGGGGCACCGCTTCGCCCTCCTGCTGGAGGTGGCAGGCCGCGGCAAATGCAATCAGGCCGCCCAGCGACCATCCCAGGAGATAGTAAGGTCCGGTGGGCTGGATTCTGCGGATCTCAGCGACGTAGTCGATGGCCATGTCTTCCAGCGTCGCGGGAAGAGGCGCCGGCGCGTTCATGCCGCGGGCCTGAAGACCGTACACCGGATACTCGGCTGGCACGTGCTGTAACAATCCGGCATAGCACCAACTGAGACCGCCCAGCGGATGCATACAAAACAACGGCGCACGGTTCCCGTGAGGCCGCAGCGGCAGCGTCACCTGGAGCGGGTCCAGGTCCAGGCATCCTGACATTCGCTCTGTAAGCCCGGCTACGGTCGGGATCTCGAACAGTGTTCGGATTGAAATCTCGACGCCGAGAATGCAGTGGATACGGCTGATCAATCTGGTCGCCAGTAGCGAGTGGCCGCCCAGTTCGAAGAAGCTGTCATCAATGCTCACACGGGAAACACCCAGAACTTCGGCGAACAGAGAACACAGAATCTCTTCCTGGGGAGTGCGCGGTGCGCGCCATTCCGCCGCGGCTGCGACATTCGGAGCCGGCAGTGCCTTACGATCCAGCTTGCCGTTCGGATTGAGCGGCAGCGTCTCCATCGTAACGAGTATGGCCGGCACCATGTAATCGGGCAGCGTCTGGCCCAGGTGCCGGAGCAATGCCGCGGGATTTATAGTTCCACGCCCGGCCGGCGCCACATAGCCAACCAGCCGTGTGTCGCCCGGTTGATCCTCGCGCGCCACAACTGCGGCTTGAGCGACATCGGGATGGCGGAGCAGAGCGGCTTCGATCTCGCCCAATTCGACGCGGAAGCCGCGGACTTTCACCTGGAAGTCCGTGCGGCCGAGGAACTCGATCGCCCCATCCGCCCGCCACCGCGCCAGATCGCCCGTGCGGTATATGCGATCACCTGAGCGGCCGAACGGGTCCGCGACGAAACGCTCCGCGGTCAACCCGGGCCGCTTCAGATAGCCACGGCCCAGACCGGCTCCGGCGATGTATAACTCGCCCGGGACACCCGCGGGCACCGGCTGGAGCCGGCCATCCAGAACATAGAGGCTCGTATTCCAAATCGGCCGGCCGATCGGCACTGCGCCGCCAGCGGTCGTGCCTCGGCACTCCCAGTAACTGACGTCCACTGCGGCCTCGGTTGGCCCATAGAGGTTGCACAAAGGGACGCCACCCAGAACGGCCTGGAACTGAGCCTCCAGTTCGACAGGGAACGCCTCACCGCTGCAGATCACCCGCCTCAATCCCTTGCACTGCGCGGAAAGCGGTTCATCGAGGAAGGCCCGCAGCATGGATGGGACAAAATGAATGGTCGTGATCTGCTGTTCTTGAATCAGCGTCGCGAGATAATGCGGATCCTGATGCCCGCCAGGAGCGGCGACGACCAGGGTTGCGCCCTCGATCAAAGACCAGAAGAATTCCCAGACGGAAACGTCAAAGCCGAACGGTGTCTTCTGCAAAATCCGGTCGTCTGGACGGAGTCCGTATTCACTCTGCATCCAGAGCAGGCGATTGACGATGGCGCCATGCGTGTTGAGCGCGCCCTTGGGCCTGCCGGTGGATCCGGAAGTGTAGATGAGGTACGCCGGATGTTGCAGCTTCAACGGCCGCGT
>QHXD01000492.1 GCA_003223895.1 Acidobacteriota bacterium | reverse complement strand
GTTAGTGAGGAACTCGAATCCGTACTCCGGGTGACGGCGCATCATCTTCCACTCTTCCTCGTCCAGCTTTGCAGGCTTCAGTAGCACGCTGTCCGGGATCTTCAGCTTTCCGATATCGTGCAGCAACGCGCCGTGCTCGATCTGAACAAGAGCACTATCCGTAATCCCCATGGCTTTGGCGGCGCCGGCTGTCAGTTCGGCGACCCGGCGGGAGTGGCCGCTCGTGCTTTGATCTCTGTAATCGAGAGCCATCGAGAGCGTGTCGAGTGTTGCGGAGTGAACGTAGCCGAGCCTCATCAAAGCCTCGTTCAATGCGCGCGTTTTTTCCAGGACCAGTTGTTCGAGGTGCAGCCGGTAGTTTTCGTTTTCGATGATCAGCCGCCGGTGTTCCAGTGCGCGGCTCACGGAAAGCTCGAGCTGGCTCAATTCCACCGGCTTCAACAGAAAATCGATCGCCCCACGCTTCATGAGGTCAACCGCCAGTGAGGTTTCATCCTGGGCGGTGAGGAAGATGACTTCGACGGCGGCGTCCTTCTGTTTGAAAGCGTCGAGAAGAACAGAGCCGGTAAAATGCGGCATGCGGAAGTCGAGGATGCAGACATCCGGCTGGAACGAATCGAATTCAGCCGCCGCCTCTCTGGAATCGGAGATGCCGACGACCGTATGGCGGCGGCTCATCAGAAGCTCGCGAATAAAGGCGACTATTTCGGGCTCGTCATCGACGATGAGGACCTTTCCGGTGGGCCCTGGCGCTGTTCGTACCATCTGCCGGAAATTCTATCGCACAGGCGTACCGCTACCGCATCTATCGTTTTCGGAAATAGAAAATAAGGCCTGCCGAAGCCTCGCCGTTGTTTATTGCGCCGGCTGCAGGAAGAACGGTGGCATTTGGATCGTTCGAGCTGCGGGCCAGCCCGAAGGACGGGTTTCGTCCCAGGAAGCCGCGCAAATCGGCGCGAAAGCCGACGTAAGAACCGAGGCGCGCCTTCAACCCAAAGCCATAGTTCATTGCAAGTTCACGGGAAGAGTCCATATCCGGTACGTTGCCCCGAAGCGGATCACGCACAAACTGTTCGGCCCCGTTTGTCAGCTGGTAAATCGTCATACCCAGTCCGATGGTCGCGAACGGCCGGACATGTTTTGTTTCATCATCCTGGAAGTAGTAGAGAGCATTCACGCCCAGATTGTGCACTCGAATCTTCACGTCCAGCGTCGATGGAGGTGTCGACCGCCTGGTGAAATGCGCCTTGTTCAGTTCGTAACTGTAGAAGAACTCCTGTCCCCAATGGCCACGATCAAAGACATTCACACGAACTCCACCCCGAAAAGCTCTATCCAGCCTGAATTTCCCCGGGATTGGAGTGATGGATTGAGGAAAGCTGATCTGATAGTCCTTCGACGAATAAATGCTGCCGCCCCCAAACAAATTCAGTTCGAAGTTCTCCTTGAGCTGGGCGAATGCAGCGTTCGAGAAGGTAAGCAACGAGACAAGGGTCAGTGTGGAGGTGGTGAGCCGATGCTTCATAGTAGCGAAATCTTATTTCAAAGCAGGGACAGAACTGGGCCAAAGGAAAAGTTTTATGTGTACAGTATGGATCGATAGTCTTCCGGGGTGTTAATGTTTCGAAAGATCGAGATATCGAATCCCGCCTCGCTGAGCTCCGCTTCCTGAATGACTTCGGCATCAAGGCTCTCGATAAAGCGATGAACGCTGAGATCTCCGTCTGTCAGCCGCCTTTGAAGTTCTGGCAGAAGACCACGGCGAACACCCAGGCAAAGCGGGAAGTAGGAACCGATCTTGCAAGCGAGAATGCGCTGATCCGTCCTTTCGAGCCGGGACCGCACGTATTTTAGAAAATCGCACGTCAAAAGAGGTAGGTCGACAGCGACCACCAGATTGGCATCTGTTTCGCTAGCGTTTAGGGCTGTAATGACTCCGGACAGGGGACCGCGGCCGGATGGAGGATGGTCCGGTAATGAGCCGCGGCCGACCACCCGGACGGGATCCGTAACGGCAGACAAAAGGTTCACCATATGATCCAGAAGGGTTTGCCCGTGCCAGTCCAAAAGGGCTTTGTCCCGCCCCATGCGCCTGCTTCTGCCACCGGCGAGGATGAATCCGCTGACTGGTAGATGCGTTGACATAATCTCTGCCGTTACCTTAATATGGGTAGGCCGTTTTTCTGATTGAAAACATTGTATTTAGGGAGCAACCGATTCGGTCCAACATGAAAACAAAAACCCTTCGAATTTTTGGCTTCGCCCTGGCTGCGTTTCTAGCGATAGCCCCCAACCTGGCCGCTCAAAATAGCAAGTTTATGTCCGTAGATGAAGTGCGGCAGGGCATGAAAGGGTTTGGCAAGACTGTTTTTCAAGGCACAACCATCGAGCAGTTCGATGTCGAAGTGCTTGGTGTATTGAAGAATTTCGCTCCCAGGCAGGATATGATTCTCGCGCGCCTCTCGGGAGGACCGCTGGAGAAGACCGGCGTCATTGCCGGCATGAGTGGTAGTCCCGTTTATATCGATGGCAAACTGGTGGGCGCTGTTGCCTACGCTTTTCCTTTCGCGAAGGAGCCGATTGCCGGCATCCAGCCGATCCAACAGATGCTTGGCATCCTGGACCAGAAGCCGGGAAGCACTCCGAAAATCGCTCAAGCTTCCTCCGGAACCCTGCCTTCGGAATCTCCGACGGCCTTTGTGTTAGGCCAGCTTCAGAAACTCGCCGACGGTATACCCTTGCATCAACTGCTTCTGCCCCAGTCTTTGCTGAGCGCAAGCCCATTTCAGGCGGGCGGCGCGCCATCGCTGATGCATATCCAGACGCCGCTTCTCGTTTCCGGCGCGTCGCAGACTGCTCTGCAGCAATTCGCGCCTTTCTTCAACGCGTTCGGTTTCACGCCTGTGCAGGCTGGCGGCGGTGCCAGTGCTGCGAACTTGAAGGCTGCGGCCCCGAGCAAGCTGGAGCCCGGATCGTCGGTCAACGTCGAAATGATTCGAGGCGACCTCAGTTGGAGCGCCAATGGTACGGTCACGTACGTGGATGGCGACAGAGTGTATGCATTCGGTCATCCCAATTTGTCCGCAGGTCCGACGGATGTTCCCATGTCGGCGGGATATGTCATCTCGCTGCTTCCGAACGTTCAGAATTCGTTCAAGCTGGCGGTGCCATTGGACGTCGTTGGTTCGTTCCAGCAGGATCGTTCGACAGGGATTGCCGGCACCCTGGGCGCAACGTCGAAAATGATTCCGGTCAGCGTGAAACTCACTTCGAGCATGAGCACAGTGAACCAGTACCACTTCGAAGTGGCTTCCGACCGTTTCCTCACGCCTCCGCTGATGAACTTCATCGTGTTTAACGCGATCACCGCCAGCGAAAGAACTCTGGGTGAAATGACGCTCGCCATCTCCGGCCAGATCCACGTGAAGAACCATGAGCCCGTGAACATCGGCAATGTCTTTTCCAGCGACATGAATGGACCGGTTATGGCATCCATCGCGGCAGTGACCCCGATTCAGTACCTGCTCATGTCCGGCTACGACGGCGTCGTGATCGACAAGATCGATCTGGAAATCACTTCGACGGATCGGAAGACCAACGCTCAGCTCGAGCGCATCTCTGTGGACAAGAATGAAGTCCGCCCGGGAGAGATTACTTTGACTTCATATTTGCGCGCGTCCGACGGCGCGCTGATGGTCGAGCGGAATCCGGTGCAGATCCCGTCGGGTTTGCCGGCCGGCTCGGTGCAGTTGCTCGTCGGCGACGGCAGTACGGTAACCACATCCGAATTGCGCCGCGGTTCTGCGACGGTACCCACCGATGTCAAACAGGTCATCAAAGAACTGAACAAGCTCCGGAAAAACGATCGGCTTTATATCAAAATTCTGAGCTCCGAACCCGGCGTCGTGATCGGAGGACAGGAACTGCCGTCACTGCCCCCGTCCATGACTGCTGTGATCAATACAGACAGATCTTCAAGCCGGAGCGTGTCAGGAACAGCCAGCTCCACTGTTCGCGAATACGAACTCCCGCAATCCAAATACGTGATTCAGGGGCAAAGATCTCTAAATCTCACGGTGAAGCCGTGAAAGGGAGAAGCCAGGAGCCAGAAGCCAGAAGCCAGAATGGGAGCATTTTTCTCCATTCTGGCTTCTGGCTTCTGGCTTCTGGCTTCCCTTTCTGAGACATATTTCAATGAAAAAGGCATTCTGGCTACTCCCGCTACTTCTTGCTATTCCGCTGCTCGCCGTAACGCCGCAGTTTTGGGAAGTACGCACCTACGATGAATTTCGAAAAGGCAAACTCACCAACCTGTCGTTGACGAGCGACGACGAACTCATTCTGGCTCCGCGCTTCGACATGACTTTCAATACGGAGCAGACGTTGATCTGGTCTGCCGTGGCAGATTCGAAGGGCAATTTGTATCTGGGCACGGGTCACGATGGGAAGATTTTCAAAGTCGATGCCACAGGCAAGGGCACGCTCATCGCAGATCTTCCGGAGCTCGATGTTCTCGCTCTCGCCGTCGACAGCAAGGACGTTCTTTATGCCGGAACGTCGCCCGATGGAAAGGTCTATCGCATCGACGGCCCCGCAGTGACCGAGTTTTTCCATCCCGATGTGAAATACATATGGTCGCTTGTTTTCGACAGGCAGGGAAGGCTGCTGGTCGGCACCGGCGACAAGGGTGTCATCTATCGCGTCGCTTCCGACGGGAAGAGCGAATCGTTTTACGATACGGATGAAACCCACATCGTTTCGATGGCCATCGACAAGGACGGGAACCTCATCGCAGGCGGAGATCCGAAGGGATACATCTATCGTATTTCCCCTGAGGGAAAGGCCTTCGTGCTTTATGACTCTGGAATGCGGGAAGTGCATTCGGTCGCAGTAGGACCGAACGGCACCATCTACGCCGCCGTGCTGAACGGCGAGCCGGCGATGGCCCCGGCAGCAGCACCCCCTCAGTCCACGGACCGTCCTGGAAACGTCCAGGCTTCGGTCAACGTGACTGTCGGCGCGGCGCCTTCTCCCGGCCAGGAGATTCAAGTAATCGAACCGCTGGAGCAGGTCTCTCAAGACACTCCGCGCGCACAAACTCGCCGGGTCTCCGACAACAACCTCCAGAGCGTCGTCCTCGAGATTTTGCCGGATGGTGTAGTGAACACGTTGTGGCGCTCGCGAGAAGAAATGGTTTTTGCAGTCCTGCCGCGCGGTGGAAAAGTCCTGTTTTCCACGGGCACCAAGGGCCGGATCTACTCGATGGACGGTCCGCGAAGTGCAACGCTGCTGCAGGAATCCAGCGAAGAGCAGACCACCCGCCTCATCGAAACCGGAAATCGCCTTTACGCAACGTCCGCCAACATGGGAAAACTCTTCCGCGTCGGCGATACTTTAGCGACATCCGGCAGCTATGAATCCGACGTAAAAGATACGGATGCGATTTCGTCCTGGGGCAAGATCTCCTCGAAAGCAGAGAATGCGGACATGATTGAGATCTCGACCAGGACTGGCAATACCAGCGCTCCAGACAAGACCTGGTCCGATTGGGCCAGGGTCGATGGGACTGGTGGGACGGTCAGCCCAAAGGCGCGATTCATCCAGTGGAAGGCTACCTTGAAATCCGACGCTGGCAAATCACCCAGGCTTGCATCGGTAAAGGTTCCTTACCTGCAACAGAACTTCCGGCCCGAGGTCACGAATTTGGATGTGTTGCCGTCCGGCGTCGCTCTCCAGAAAGTTCCAATCACGACGAGCAACAACGTCAATCCGAACGATCCTGCATCCGTGCGCGCGAACGCACGAGCCGGAGGGCCCGTGCTGCCGCGTATTCCGGCCCGTCGCGTGCCTCAGAGAGGCGCTCAGTCGTTCCAGTGGAGCGCTACCGATAAAAATCAGGATACCCTCTCTTACGACCTCTATTATCGAGGCGACACAGAGCGGACCTGGAAAGTCCTGAAGAAAGATTTGGACGACAACTTTTACACCATCAATTCCGATACGCTGCCAGATGGGACGTATGTTGTGCGTGTCGTTGCCGGCGATCAGGCATCGAATCCGCCAGACCTGGCCCTCAAAGGCGAGATGGAAAGCCGCCCGTTTTCCATCGACAATACGCCTCCGGTAGTCACCATGAAACTGGAGTCGATCGAAAAGGGACGGGTTCGAATTGCTATCGACGCGGTCGACCAAACGTCTACGTTGAATGACGCGGAGGTCGCCATCGATACAGGGGACTGGCGGCCGGTATTCCCAAAGGACGGCATCATCGATTCGAAATCGGAGTCGTTCAGTTACATCTCCGGCGATCTCCCGAGCGGGGAGCACGTGATTGCGTTCCGGATTTACGACCAGAACGACAATGCCGGGATGGGAAAACTGGTGGTGAGAATTCCCTAACTTTGTGCACAAAGGCACAAAATATACGGCTATGAAAAATCTTTTAACTTCATTGTTGCTAACAACTCTATTGGCCGCACCAGTCGCGGCTCAATCGCGCGCGGGAGCGGATACTGCGTCCGACCGGGCCCGGATCGACGTAGATCTCTATTCTGTCGATGTGACGCTTGACCCGGAGGAACACCGGCTCGTCGGCAAAGCCGACATCCAGTTCAAGCAGCTCGACCGGAAAAACGTGGCGACATTCGATCTCGACCGGCGGCTTCGCGTTGAAAAGGTCACCATTGCCGGCGCCGACACTCGCTTCCGGCAATACGACAGCGATTCAACCGTTGAAGTCGATTTGAGCGGCCAGCAGTTCAATAACAACCCTGTGGTGCACATCGAGTATGCCGGCATTCTCAATCCCGAAGACGACCGGCGCGATCCCGTGCTGGCCAAGGTTTCCGAGGAGAGCGCGTTTCTTCTTTACGAAGGAAAGTGGTTTCCCTCAAACGGTCTGTACAAGGACAAAGCCAACATGCGGCTGAAGGTCAAGGCGCCGGCGGGCTGGAGTCTTGTGGCCGATCTGCCGAAAACCGGCGACAGCTTCTCGAGCAGCCAGCCCTCCTACTGGGGAATGGTCGCGGCAGGAAAATATACGACAACCGATGTGAAGTCGGAAAAGTCGCAGATCTCGGTTCACACCATCAAGGCTGCGGCCGATGCCATAACTCCGATGGCGGAAGCGGTCGGCAAAGCGATGGACTATTACACGGAAACGTTTGGTCCTCCTTTGTCGTCCACGCTCCACGTTGTGGAGGTCGAGGGCGCGAATTGGACCTCGCAGTGGTCGATGGGCACACTGCTGCTGCCGTCGTCGCAATTCCGGAAGGATTTCGATCTGCCCGCGCTGGCTTCCACCGTCGCGCATCAATGGTTTCCATTGAAGATCGCCGTCAAGGATCCGAGCGCCGATGCCTGGTTGGTCGATGGCATGGCCGTATTTGCCAGCCTCATGTACTTCGAAAAAACACTTTCGCCGGCAGAGGCGCAGGAGCAAATCAACAAGGCGCTGGTCAAAGCTCTCGGTTATGAAGGAAGCACCACAATCCGCCAGGCCGGAGGTATGGATAAGGATTCGCCGGCATATCACTCGCTGGTTCAGTATAAGGGCGCATACGTCCTGCGGATGCTTCGTTGGACGATGGGCGAGGAGAACTTCCAGAAGCTTTTGACCCGCTATCTGCGGGAATTCCAGAACACACCGGCCTCGACCGAAGCTTTCGAGAAAATGGCGTCCGATGTCGCCGGCGGCGATTTGAACTATTTCTTCGATCAGTGGCTGAACGGATCGGGTGTGCCGGAGTTCAAGCAGGAGTACACGGTTTTCCGGACCAAAGACGGCTACAAGATCATGGGACAGATCAAACAGGATCTCGATCTGTTCAAGATGCCGGTCGAGCTTCAGATCCAGACGGACGGCGATCCGGAGTATGCCCGCGTTGAAGTGGTTGGCGAATCGAGCGACTTCGACGTCGTGACGCAGCGGAAGCCGAAAACGGTCGTGATCGATCCCCGGGAAAAGCTGCTTCGCATGTCGAACGACATTCGAATTAATGTGCTCGTCAATCGCGGCGAAGAACTGACCAACGAAGGAAAACACAACGAGGCCATCGACGAGTTTCAGAAAGCAATCGACCTCGATAGCCACAATTCGCTGGCGCTGTTCCGTATGGGCGAGGCGTTGTTCGAGCTGGGAAATCTTCAGGCAGCCGTCAATGTGTTCCGCGAGGCGCTGAACGGGGATTTGAAGCCGAAATGGGTTGAAGTCTGGTCCTACGTTAACATCGGCAAGATCATGGACATTCGCGGCCAGCGAGACCGGGCGGTGACCGAGTATCAGAAGGCCATCAATACCGGTGACGATTCATACGGCGCGCAGGCTGAAGCCCAGAAGTACACCACGCAACCGTTCAGGCGCACTGGCCGAACGATCGGATAAGAACGGTAAAGCAATGAACGCGGGCTAAAGCCCGCGACTACATTTTGGGGATCAACGTTCGGTCTGAAATGTAGTCGCGGGCT
>QHXD01000491.1:7408-11253 GCA_003223895.1 Acidobacteriota bacterium | reverse complement strand
GGTCGTTCCCAGCCCCAGCAATTGCCGCTTTCGGGAAACACGCCACTGGGTTCCGTGACGACCGGCCAGGCAACTGCTCCGGCCGCAAGCAGCAACAGCGTGAATACGCTCAACAGCTCAATTCAAATCCAGGGAGCGTTCCAGGGAAGCACTCCGGCCGGTGTGGCGACGAAGGAGACGTTTTTGCTGTCGTTGGATGAAGCTATCAAGCGGGCACTTGTTTACAACCTTGGACTGATTGGAGCCCAGCAAGCAGAACGTCAAGCTCGAGCGCAGCGCCTCGCTACCCTCGCCCGACTCCTGCCGGATATTACGGGAATCGGCTCAACTGCTGTCGAACAGGCCAGTCTGGCGACGCTTGGACTTCAGAGCGCCAAGGGAATTCCTGGCATACAATTCGCCCGCGTTCTCGGCCCGTTCAACTTTTTCGAGGCTGGCGCCGCGATCAGTCAGACCGTGTTCGATCTCACGGCGATACGGAATTATCGTTCCAGCAAGGAGATCGCTTTCGCAAACAAGCTTACGGTCCGCGACAGCCGGGACCTGGTCATCCTGGCAGTCGGCGGGGCCTACTTGCAAGTTGTCGCAGAAGCCGCTCGAGTAGATTCGGCGCAGGCCCAGCTCGAGACGGCCCGCGCGCTTTACGAACAGGCGGTGGACCAAAATCGCGCCGGAGTGAACGCACGCATCGACGTCAACCGCAGCCTGGTGGAGTTGCAGACGCAGCAACTGAGACTTATCTCCCTGGAAACGGATCTGGCGACTCAGAAGCTGGCCCTGGGCCGCCTTATCGGCCTGCCCCTTGGACAAGCCTTCATGCCCACTACGGCCATGGAATACCATCCCACAGCCCCTGTAGTCCTGGAAGACGCGCTCAATAAAGCGGCCGAGAGCAGAGCCGATCTTCAGGCCGCCCAGGCGCAGGTACACGCCGCCATGCAAGCTCGAAAGGCTGCGGAAGCACAGCGCACTCCTGCAGTCACACTCAGTGGCAGTTACGTTACGGCTGGAGTGAATCCGGCTCAATCCAACGGAGTGTTTGCGGTTGTCGCAGGCGTTGACTTTCCAATCTGGCGCGGGGGACGAATCCAGGCAGATATCGCTGAGGCGGATGCTGTACTCGCTCAACGACGCGCAGAATACGAAGATGCCTCTGGCCGCGTCGATTTCGAGGTCCGGAGCGCGTTCCTTCGTCTCACTGCGACCAGCCAGCAACTGACTGTGGCCGAAAGCAACCGCGCGCTGGCCCAGGATACGCTCCGGCAAGCGCGAGACAGGTTCACCGCCGGCGTCGCCGACACCATTGAGGTCGTGCAAGCGCAGGAGTCTGTCGCGGCAGCAGAGCAAGACTACATCTCTGGCCTCTATGCTCACTACCTCGCAAGACTGAGTCTGGCGCGAGCCACCGGCGATGCCGAACAAGGCATTGCAAGCTTGCTTCGGCGCGGACCCTAGTGGACTGAGTCGGAAATTCGTTTACAAATTCGATGCCATGCACGCTGAATATTCCACTGTAGCGGCGGTCTATAAAGGTGTGAATGAATTCGCTAGAGGGTATTCCCCTCCTCACGGAGGAGGGGAATGCGCTGTCCTGCCAATTCATTCACACCTGTAACGAAAGTGACGCCGTAAGTCTTTTAGATCCGGTCGGCGGTTACTTTCATCTTTCACTTTGAGCCGCGGCTCATGCCAGTCTTCTATGACCGCCGCTACAGTGGGAAAGCCAGCGTGCATGGCATCGAATTTGTAAACGAACTTCTGACTCAGGACCACTAGAGGTGTCCGAAATAAGCTGACGACGAGTGCAAGGCAATTCCGACAAGCGATGCGGAGACAATCCTCATCTCGAGGCATCGTTCTCATAGCCGATAAGGTCACCTGGTACCATCCCATAGGACTCGCTTACCACGAGCACCCTTCCCGATGCTTTAAATCGCTTCACTGGCTCTGGCATTGCTATTGCTTCACTAGCTGAACCTTAAGAAGCCGCGGTCATTTCAGGAGAAATTGACGTGAAGAATGAACCCGAAAATCGAATCACCCTCCGAGTCAACGGCGCAGAGAAACAGATGAACATCGCGCCATGGACAACGTTGCTCGATGCCTTGCGCGACTACCTCGATCTGACCGGCACCAAAAAAGGTTGCGACCACGGGCAGTGCGGAGCATGCACAGTCCTGGTGAACGGCAAGCGCATCAACTCATGTCTGACGTTGGCCATAATGAAAGACGGCGCGGACGTGACGACGATCGAAGGTTTAGCCGATGGAGAAACGCTCGATCCCATGCAGCAGGCTTTCATTGACAACGATGCCTTTCAATGCGGTTACTGCACGCCGGGTCAGATCTGCTCGGCCAGGGGTTTGATCAATGAAGGCCGGGCGACGACGGCCGACGAGATCCGCGAGTTGATGAGCGGCAACATTTGCCGTTGCGGGGCGTACCCGAACATTGTCGCGGCGATTCAACAGGCCATGCAGACGATCGAAAGGAGCGCAAAGGCGTGAACAGTTTTTCTTACACGAGAGCCGGTGACGTTGCAGGCGCTGTGAACGAAGCTGCCACAAACAGGGCGGCAAAGTTCATTGCCGGCGGTACCAATCTGATCGATCTCATGAAAGAGAATGTCGCGCGACCCACTCGCTTGATTGATATCACGCGCTTGCCTTTGAACCGTATTGAGAACACTCACGATGGCGGGTTACGGCTTGGTGCGCTCGTGACCAATGCGGACACTGCATACAACGAGCAAGTCGAAAAGCGTTATCCGTTACTTTCCCGGGCGATCCTTTCTGGTGCTTCGCCGCAGCTCCGTAATATGGCGACGAATGGCGGGAATCTCCTTCAACGAACCCGTTGCTACTACTTCTACGATACGGCCACACCCTGCAATAAGCGCGAGCCTGGCGCAGGTTGTTCTGCCATCGAGGGCTTCAATCGCATGCACGCGGTCCTTGGGACGAGCGATAAATGCATTGCAGTCCATCCTTCGGATATGTGTGTCGCCCTTGCCGCTCTCGAGGCGGTCGTTCGCGTTAGCGGCAAGAGTGGCGACCGTACCATCCCTCTGGCAGACTTCCATCGTTTGCCCGGCAGCACGCCGGACATCGATACCAATTTGGGGGAAGACGAAATCATTACAGCTATTGATTTGCCTCCGAAAGGGTTTGCCGATCACTACGCCTACCTGAAAGTTCGTGACCGAAAGTCTTACGCCTTCGCCCTCGTGTCCGTGGCCGCCGCGCTCGAGACGTCAGGCGACACGATCAAGGAAGCGCGGCTGGTGCTGGGTGGCGTCGCGCACAAGCCATGGCGCAACACAGAAGCGGAAGCATTGCTTAACGGCAAGGCCGCCACCAGGGTCAACTTCCAGGTTGTTGCCGAAGCGATCATGCGCGATGCCAAAGGGTTCGGACACAACACATTCAAAATCGAGTTGGCAAAACGCGCCATCGTGCGCGCCTTGAAGCACGCCGCACAGATGGAGACCAGGCGATGACAACCAACTACATCGGCCAACCCATCAGCCGTGTTGACGGGCGTGCCAAGGTGACGGGCCAGGCGAAATACGCCGCGGAGTACAACGTTCCGAACCTTGCCTATGGTGTCGTCGTTTCAAGCACCATTACCAAGGGAAGAATCACAAAGATCGACGCGAGCCAGGCGCTCAGCCTCGACGGTGTACTGCAGGTATTCACGCACGAGAACGCTCCGCGCACCGCATCGGATGACCGAAGTTATCAGGACGAGGTGGCCCCTCCTGGCTCGCCTTTTCGCCCGCTCCATGACAGCAAGATTATGTTCAGCGGGCAACCTGTCGCGCTTGCAGTCGCTGAGACCTTTGA
>QHXD01000491.1:4263-7342 GCA_003223895.1 Acidobacteriota bacterium | reverse complement strand
ACCACCCCGAACCGCATGAAACCGACTTGAGTGCAAAGCGGGGCCAGGCTTATGACCCGAAGGCGCGAGAATTCATTGACCCGCCAATCAAACCGCGAGGCGACGCCGGCAAAGCCTTTTCGAAGGCGGCTGTGAAGGTCGAAGCCGAATACGCGACGCCGGCTGAGCATCACAACCCGATGGAACCGTTCGCGACAACCGTCGTGTGGGAAGGCGGCGGCAAGATCACGGTCTACGACAAGACTCAGGGACCGCTGAACAACCAAAAATATGTCTGCAAAGTCTTTGAGTTGTCTAGTGAGGACGTGCGCGTTGTGTCGCTGTTTGTCGGGGGCGGGTTTGGGTCGGGTCTGCGCCCACAATATCAGTTGGTTCTGGCAGTCATGGCGGCGCTTGGGTTGAAGCGCTCAGTCAGAGTCTCGCTGACGCGCCAACAGATGTTCACACTTGGCCATCGGCCCCAGACACTTCAGCGAATCGCGCTGGGCGCCGCGGCGGATGGTACGCTCAAAGCTCTGATGCATGAAGCCCTGGCTGAAACGTCGCGGTTCGAAGATTACAGCGAACAGGTGGTCAATTGGTCGGGCGAGCTTTACCACTGCAAGAACGTCAAGCTCGATTATAAGGTCGCGAAACTCGACGTCTATTCGCCTTCCGACATGCGGGCGCCAGGCGCCACGCTGGGATTGTACGCAATCGAATCCGCAATGGATGAACTCGCCTACAAGCTCCACATGGATCCACTGGAGTTGCGCCTCAAGAACTATGCCGAGAAGGATCTCAACACAGGCAAAAGGTTCTCGAGTAAAGAGCTGCGCCAATGTTACCTGCAAGGCGCGGAGCGGTTCGGTTGGTCCAGGCGCAATCCCGAACCGCGCTCCATGCGCGCGGGTGAGAGTCTTATCGGTTGGGGCATGGCCACCGGCGTTTGGGAAGCCTGGCAACTACCGGGCAGTGCGAAAGCTGTATTGACTGCGGATGGAAAACTTACGGTTGGCAGCGCCACCGCGGACATCGGAACCGGGACTTACACGATCATGACGCAGATCGCGGCCGAGACATTGGGCCTGCCAATTGCCGACGTCACGTTTCAACTCGGCGACTCCAGGTTGCCGGCATCACCAGTCGAAGGCGGTTCGTTCACAGCGGCGACAATCGGTTCGGCGGTCAAGGCCGTGTGTGAGACGGTTCGAAAGAAAGTGTTCCTGCTTGCGCGCAAAATGAAGAACTCACCTCTTGCCCACGCTCGTCTGAAAGAGGTCAAGTTCGCCGACGGCTATGTCCGGCTGCAAAACGATCCAAAGCTGGAAGTTTCCGTCACGGACGCTATGCGTTACGGAAAAGTCGACCGCATAGAGGTGGAGACGTCCGTCGTCCCCAACCTGTCGAAGCAAGCGCGATACACGCGCCATTCGCATGCGGCCGTATTTGCAGAAGTGAAAGTTGACGAGGACCTGGGCACGATCGAGGTCTCACGCGTCGTCAGCGCCGTTGCCGGCGGGCGCATCCTGAATCCAAAAACGGCGCGAAGCCAGATCATGGGTGGAATTGTCTGGGGTATCAGCATGGCTCTGGAAGAGCAAAGCGTGATCGACCAGAAGTTCGGACGCTTCATGAACCACAATCTGGCCGAGTATCACGTGCCGGTCAACGCCGACGTGCATGACATCGACGTGATCTTCGTGGAGGAACGCGATTCGATCGTCAATCCACTCGGTGTCAAAGGCCTGGGTGAACTCGGTATCGTTGGAACGGCTGCGGCAATCGCCAACGCAGTCTTCCACGCGACGGGTTATCGAGTCCGCGACCTGCCGGTGACTCTCGACAAGCTTCTCGGAGGCGCGGCGCCGCAACGTGACGCGATTCAGCCAGCCGCCTGACTAAATATAGATTTCACGCGATCCCGGTAATGAAGAAAATCCCCACGACGACCGCCGCTGCGCCCGCGACACGCGAGGCGATGACACCCGCGGGACCGATTTTTTCGAGCAGGACAAAGCCGGTCAGCGCTGCAACCCAGAGAAGGTTCATCACGCCCACGACAAAGAGCACGCACATCAGAGCCCAGCAGCAACCGAGACAATACGCGCCATGACGTAAACCCATCTGCATAGCGCCGAGCGTTCCGTCGCGCCAATTCGTCATCAGGAATCCCAGCGGACTTCGGCAATGTCTCAAGCACATGCTTTTCCATGGGGTCAGTTGATAGATTCCAACGGCTATGAGAAGCACGCCGGATAGGGTTGGACTGGACAATTTCATTGCCGGCGAAAGAATCGCACCCTGGTGCAGAACCCACTGGCCGAGTGCGGCACACGCGCTGAAGCCGACCCATACAAGCAGGTAACCCAGCCCGAACATCAGTACTGCCAGAGACGGGCCGGCTTTTTCGCGGCCCGGTCGTGTTGCCGCGAATAGCAGCAGAACAGGGGCTGCGCTTCCACTCATCATGCCGACCATCATGATTGCCCACATTGCGAATGTGAGGAGGACGTCAGCCGCAGTCCATGGACTGTCCGTCGTCATTCCCATCGCCGCCATACTCTTTGCGTACTCTATAGACGAAGACATCTGGCGATCGAGGTGGATCAGATACGCCCAGGCCAGTGCAGTGATGATAACGATGCAGGTCGAGATGAGGACGCGGTCGCGGCGGGGTAGAGCCGCGGCCGATGACAGGCTAGGCACTCCAGGAAAACGGCGCGTATTGTCCGTTGTTCTTGCCGCTAATATCGTCCCACGCCAGACCGAGGGCGTGGACGTGGCTCTTCGAGGCGTGGGCAAGGGCGAAGCGGTCCGCAGCCGGGTGACCCGTGTTTTCCAGATAGAGTGGCTCAGTGGCGTTCGGGTTGATTCCCTTGGCGCCCTCAGCCGCCATGTCGACGAGGCGCGGCGCAGTGACGGACCACTTGATTCCGTTGCGACTAAATTGAATTGGCGCCGATTCCACGCCCAGAAACTTTCCGATCAGGCCGGACAAAGCGGACATCGGTCCGCCTGCGGACCCGCTGGCGATCGCCATGATGGCTTCGCGCTGCTCAACGCTGGCCCTTTCGTCGGCAATAAGGCCAACCGACCA
>QHXD01000491.1:0-4214 GCA_003223895.1 Acidobacteriota bacterium | reverse complement strand
GTAGCTTCCTTGATCGACCTTAAACGCCATTGCAAAAGTGCATGATCCTTTGGTCGGGCTGACTGCCATTTGACCCGGCAGGCAAGGACAGACGAAGTCGCAACTGCACGTCTCGTAGTATTGCCCACTGACTTTCCACTGTGGCGTTGCCATCGCTCCACCTCCAATTCCGGCCAATTATAGTGGAACTTTTGCGGGAATTCGGTGTCTTCTTTCTCGAGATGCTCTTTGCGATAGTTCTGTTGCTGTTTGGCATCCAAACCCCGCCCGCCGGCGCGATCAGCGGGCGTGTGTTCGACACGGAACGTAAGCCGCTCCCCGGTGTAACAGTTCAATTGGTTCGGCGAATGTACCAGAACGGCCGGCCGATACTGCTGACCGTCCAACAGGGAGTACGGACTCCCCATCGTCAGCTCGGGCCGGTACTACGTGAGTGCTTCCTACAGCAAGGGATTTGGAATAACCAGCACGACATATAACGTACCGGACGAAGGCTATCCTCCCATTTACTATCCCGGTACGGCTGAACCCGAAGCGGCAGCGCCACTCGATCTGGCGGCAGGCGCATCGCTGAATGCAATCGATCTGACTCTCTATCGGGTCGAAACTCTGAAGATCAGCGGCCGCGTTCTGCTTCCCGACGGCGCACCCGATCCTGACGCCTGGTTGTCGATATTGCCGGGCCGTTCTGCCGTATATCTTCCCCTTTCGATGCGCCGTCAATCCATCCGCAAGGACGGCAGTTTCGAGTTCAAAGGCCTGATGCCAGGCGGTTACGAACTGGTAGCCGACTCGCATTCGGCCGACGGAGAGCCCATCAAGGCTCGAGTCTTTCTGCAGCTTGTAAGAAACCTGGAAGATGTCGCTATTGTTCTAAGCCCTGGAATCGAGCTCGACGGACGAATCGCCGTGGAAAACCAGACCACCGATTCGGTTTCGAATCTTCTCAAGCTGCTGACTGTCTCCTTGCGCCCTTCAAGCGACAGCCAGATTGTTTTCAGCGCAACAGGAGGAGTGCAGGCGGACGGCTCCTTTAAAATTCGAAAAGTCGGGCCGGGCGACTACACGCTGCAGATCGGCGGCCTGCCTCCCGACTATTACGTCAGGAGTGCCTATGCGGGGCGAGCGGACGTCGTCGAACTGGGTCTGAGTGTTTTTGCACAGCCGCCGGGTTCGATGGACATCGTGATCAGTCCGCGTGGCGGACGCGTCGAGGGTACGATCGTCGACAATGATGGCGCGCCGGTACCCGGTGTGCAAGTTGTCCTGATTCCCGAGCAGCGTCTCCGCGACCGGGAAGACTTTTATAAAATCGCGCAGGCCCCAAATGGCGCCTTTTCCATGCGCGGCGTACGTCCGGGTAACTATAAGCTCTTCGCGTGGCCGGCCACTCTGACACCCGCTTACATGGATCCCGACTTCATTCGCGATTACGAAAATCGAGCCGAAAGCGTTCGCGTTGATCCGGAATCACGAATCGTGGTTCAGGCCCGAGTGCTTCCTGCGCTTCAAAGGTGAGGGGTATTCCCCTCCTGGAACAGGAGGGGTGGTCGCTCACACGAAATGTTTCGCCGAACTGACCACCCCGGCCGCGCCTTCAAAGGAAGCTTCGCGGCATTTTCTTGATGGCGCGTCCACCCCTCCTGTCCCAGGAGGGGAACACCCTCGCCTGAGGCTCACTGTGCTTCTTGTGGTTTCTTCCCTCCTACAGCGGGTTAGGCCGTTCGTTCAACTCGATGTATGTGCCCCAGGGATCGTAAATAAACGCAAGCGCGGTCCCGGTTTGCGGATTCTTCGTGTAGGGCCTGTCCAGCTTGATGCCGGAGGCCTCGAGTTTCTTGCAGAACGCTTCCAGGTTCTTGACGTCGAAGCCGATGTGATCGAGCACTCGTCCCTTTGTGGTAACCGTCGGCATGTCCGTGCTGGAAAAAGTCAGATTTGCTCCGGGCAGGTCAGCGGCTTTGTTTTGTCCTCGCATGCCGGGCCTGGCGCCGAATACCTTGCTGTACCAGGCCTGAATCTCAGGTATCTTGGATTCCGGTACGTTGAAATGAATGTGATGATGCTGGATCGGAAATTTCTGGTTTTTGTCTTCCAGAATCTCGATCCTCAATTCATCCGAACGACAAAGGCCTGATCCGCTCTGCCATTGGTACCCGGCAGTACCGGTACTCCGGCGGCCTTCCATTTGGCAGTGGACTGCTGAACGTTCTGGACAATGAATCCCACATGGTTGACTACCGTTTCCACGGTGCCGCCTGTGGGTGCCGGCGCTCCCTGGTTTAGATGCAAATACACGGCAACGCCGGGGAACTTCACCACCTCAAAATTGCCCGATTTGATGGCGGTGCCACCCATCGCAACGAAAATCTTCTTGTTGGCCTCGACGTCGCGAGTGTTGAGATGCCAGTGTCCCATGGTCACGCCCGCTTCATTTGGCGGGAACGATTGTGCCCAAACGATCCCGACCGCCAGGGTCGAAATCATCCACAGAACTGCAATCAGTCTTTTCATAGCCGGCTCCTTTCTGGGGAGATTAAACGCGTTTCTTGACACTATCGACCAATTTCGAGTTATTGTTTTCCCAATTCAAGGTATGGGAACAACACTGCTGGTTTGCATGACGGTTCTCTTGCAATCTCCGCCGCAGCGGGCCGTGCTCGATAAGTTCTGCGTTACTTGCCACAATGCAAGGCTTCGTACGGCAGGGCTTCAGTTGGATACGGCTGATGTAGACCATCCCGAGGGCAATGCGGTGAAATGCCGCCGCCAGGCGCGCCGCATCCCGACAGCGTCACTTATGATTCTCTGGCAAACTACCTCGAAAATGCGCTGGATCAGGCCGCGGAAACCCGACTCAATCCCGGCAGACCGGCCGTGTATCGCCTCAACCGTTTTCAATATGCCAACGCGATTCGCGATCTAATCGGTCTGGACGTCGACTCCGCGTCGCTTCTCCCGGCGGACGATTCCGGATATGGCTTTGACAACATCGGCGATGTGCTCACAGTGTCGCCAATGCTGCTCGAGAAATATCTCTCCGCAGCAGGGAAGATCAGCCGATTGGCCGTGGGCGATCCTTCTCTTAGCCCGACTTCCTCTGAATATCAAATTCCTCCTGCTACCGTGCAAAGTGAACGTGAAAGCGGCGATCTGCCGATCGGCTCCCGGGGCGGAATTGCGGTCCGCCATCACTTCCCACTGGACGCCGAATACGTTATCAAGGTTCGTTTGCAACGAGGCAAGGATGCCACGACGATTGTCGGTATCTCCGAAGAGCGCCAACTGGACATTCGCCTGGATGGGGCGCGGCTGAAGTTGTTTACTGTCGGCGGGAAGAGCGCGGAGGTAGACGACGCTCTGGAAGTCCGAATCCCGGTGAAAGCGGGTCCTCACCTGGTTGCGTCGACATTTTTGAAGGACACTGTAAAGCCGGAAGGAGTGTTGGACACAGCCGGTAACCAGGCCTTCTTCGAGGGTGTCGGCAGCGTCTCCATTGCCGGTCCGTACGCCGCAAAAGGTCCGGGCGATACCCCGAGCCGCCGCAGGATTTTCGTGTGCCGCCCGCAAGGACCGGCAGATGAAGAGACGTGCGCCAGGAAAATCATCTCCACGCTGGCTCGCCGCGCGTATCGCCGGCCCATCAATAAAGATGAGATTCCCGCCCTGATGATCCCGTACCAGTCGGCCAGGAAAACGGGAAGTTTTGAAGAGGGAGTCAGGCTGGCTCTTCAGAGGATCCTCGTCTCGCCGGATTTCCTGTTCCGCGTCGAAACCGATCCTCGAAAGGCTATTTCAGGCTCGGCTTATCGCGTCAGTGATGTGGAACTCGCCTCACGCCTGTCGTCTTTCCTCTGGAGCAGCATCCCCGACGATGAACTTCTCGGCCTGGGAGAACGTGGCAAGCTGAAAGAGCCTGCGGTGCTGGAGCAGCAGGTCAGGCGAATGCTGGCGGACTTTCGCGCCAACACTCTGGTATCGAATTTCGTGGGCCAATGGCTGTACCTGCGGAACATCGAGACCGTACTGCCGGACCCGTCGGCGTTTCCCGATTTCGATGAAAACCTCCGGGTTGCGCTCGCCGGGGAAACCAGGCTCTTCTTCGAGAGCATGCTCCGGGAGGACCGCAGCCTTCTGGATCTGCTTCGCGCCGACTACACGTTTCTGAACGAGCGGTTGGCGCGGCATTACGGGATTCCCGGTATTCATGGCAG
>QHXD01000490.1 GCA_003223895.1 Acidobacteriota bacterium | reverse complement strand
AATGCCGGAGCGGTTGTCTTACTGAAGGATGGAAAGATTGTGGATGCGATCCACGTCCAGGGCCGGCCGCATGGACTCAGCCTCGACGTCGCTACCAACGAAATCTATCTCGCATCGACCGAACCCATGAAGCCGAACGTGATCAAGGTTGTCCGAAAAAAAGCCGCTTCGAATTAGCGGTGTTTTATTTCCCTTTTTTAATGGAGATCTGGACGCCCGATCTCTCTAAGGGAGTGGCGCCGAGCTTGAGAAGCAGGTCTGCAGTGCTTCTGCGGACATTGCGAGGTTGCCTAATCCGACGGTGATGACGCCCTCGGCAATGCTCAGCGGCGTTTGTCCGAAGTCATCCATTACGTCCAATTTCGCGCCCTTTTCGACGAGGAGTTGGATGAGCGAATCCAGTCCCATGTATGTGGCGGCATGGAGGGCCGTCCATCCGTTTTCACCTTTCGCGTTCACATCAACGCCCAGGTCCGCAAGAACTTTACCCGTTTCAAAATGCCGCCGCTTCCACTCCTCCTGCGCTTGATCGTTCGCCAGATCCTGGTAAACACCCGCTCCTGCAGCAACGATGAGCGGGGTAGTTTTCTCATTCGTTGAGAGTTGGGGATCGGCGCCGTTCGCAGCCAGGAGCCGCACGGCCTCCGCATTGCCCGCCTCTGCGGCGAGAACCAGCGGCGTCGCGCCGACAATACTTACGGGTGGGTAATCTACGGTGCTTTTGGGTCCCGAGTTGGCTCGCTCCCGGATAGCGCGGCTATTGGGATTGGCTTCGGCGGCTAGAAGCCGCTTGATCAATTCCAGCTTCCCAGCTGTGGCGGCATAATGTAGTGCGGTCAAACCCAGGCGATCCGCCGCATTCGGGTTCGCCCCTTTTCCCAGAAGGAAGAGCGCCAGCGGTTGGTGTCCTCCAGCCCTTGCGATCAGCAGAGGGCTCCTTCCGTCGGGCCCGGGCGCACTGATATCCGCACCAGCGGCCGCGAGCAGACGCGCGGAATCGAGATCGCCCTGTTGAGCAGCGAACAGGAATGGCGTCAAGCCAGCCTTCGACCTGGTTTTCACGTCGGCGCCATGTCCGATAAGGTATCGCGCAACCTCCGAACGCTTTTCAGCGATTGCCCACATCAGGGCCGTTTGAGATCCTCGAATTTCCCGTGCGT
Organism: Acidobacteriota bacterium; assembly: GCA_003223895.1. Classification (GTDB taxonomy): domain Bacteria; phylum Acidobacteriota; class Terriglobia; order 20CM-2-55-15; family 20CM-2-55-15; genus 20CM-2-55-15. Next base: position 4,267 of record QHXD01000490.1, on the reverse strand, counting down.
TGACGTCGGCTCCATGGCTGACAAGCGCCATTACAACATCGATGTTGCCTGTTGAGGCGGCTGCCATCAGCGCCGTCTCTCCGGAAACCAGAGCCGCGTTCGGATTGGCGCCGGACCCCAACAGCTTTTCCGTCATCCTGGAACTTCCTATGGTGGCGGCCAGCCACAAAGGCGTTGCGCCGTTCTCGTTTGCGTCGTTTACATTCGCACCGCTTTGAATCAGCAGATCTGCCGTCTCAAGGTCGTCCCGTTCAGCAGCCCATGCCAGGGCGGTCGCGCCGTCCGGTTGCGTCGCATTAACGTCGACGTGCTGCTCGAGCAAAGAACGCACAGCGGCGATGTCCCCACTTTTGACGGCTTCGATGAGACGAAGATCACCCGTCGCGCCTGAAACGGCGGCTGAGAAGAGAAGCCCGAGGCTAACGGCACGGACTAAACGTTTCATAATTCCAGTCGTGCGGTGCTGTCGCCAATCTTTTCCGCGGAAACGCCGACCTTATCAAGTACCGTCAGGAACAGGTTTGTCATGGGCGTGTCGGCGGGGAAGCGCAAGTGACGGGCGGTTTTCAATTGGCCGGAACCGCCGCCCATAATGAGAACCGGCAGATTTTTAGTCAGGTGCAGGTTGCCGTCACTAAGAGGACTGCCGTACAGCATGATGCTGTGGTCCAGCAGCGAGCCGTCGCCATCGGGAGTCGATCGCAGCTTTTCCAGCAGGTGCCTGAACATCTCGATGTGGAAGGTATTCACCTTGACGCATTTCTCAATCTTGGCGGGATCTCCCTGATGGTGTGTGACGGCATGGTATGGGTCGGCAAAACCGATCTCGGGATAAGACTGGCTGCTCATTTCGTGACCGACCATGAAGGTCGACACCCGCGTCAGATCCGTTTGGTAGGCGAGCGTCTGTAAATCAAACATCAGTTTAACGTGTTCCGTGAATGTCGGCGGAATTCCGCCCGGGCGCTCGAGCGCAGGCAATTCTTTCGACGATTGCTGCTCGGCGAGTTGGATACGCCGCTCGACATCCCGAATAGCATCGAGGTACTGGTTCACCTTCGTGCGATCAGCCGGCCCAAGGCCGGTCAGCAGGCGATTGATCTCCTGATTCACAAAATCCAGAATGCTCCGGTTCTTGCGGACGCGCGCAAGCCGTTCAGCGGAGTCCGTGCTGTTGCTGTCCCCAAAGAGCCGCTCGAAGACAGCGCGAGGGCGGTTCTCCATAGGGAGGGGGGTTGATGGCGCGCTCCAACTGAATGTGTTGGAATAAGCGCAACTATAAGCGGCAATACACTGACCCACGACTTCAGCCGACTCGATGCCTAACTCCAGTGACGACAGCTCGGTCTGCTTACCGAGTTCTTTGGCGGCGATTTGATCGAACGAGAGTCCCGCGCGGGCATCCGCCCCGGAAGTCTGTTTGCAATGCACGCCGGTCAGATATGCGGCGCAAGCGCGAGGATGATCGCCCGCGGCCTCTCCCGGCAACTGGCGGGCCTCGTTGTGATTGAGTCCGCTCAAAATCAGCATCTGATTTCGAAACGGCGACAGGCCCTCCAGAATCGGGGTGATCTCGAAATCCGAACCCTCCGATTTCGGCGTCCACCGGTCCATGATGACGCCGTTCGGCACATATACGATGCCCAACCGGGTTACAGGCTTAAGCCTGTTCTGCGCATTTGCGAGCGCCGGAATCATGCTGTCCAGCAATGGCAAGGCGAGGCTGGCGCCCGCGCCACGCAGAAAGGCGCGCCGATGAATCGTTTTGTTCGTGATGATCATGGGGTTACCTTCCGCTCATGCTCCTCATTTGAAAAGGCGTGCTCTCGACAATTCCCAAAATCAGGGACGACCACCGGTAGCCGTTCCGGGCGGCATCGCGCGTGATCGCGCGAGTGACAGGAGCATCGTAGTATTCGGTTCCTCTGCCGAGCGCGTAAGTCAGAAGTCGTTCCGTCAGATTGCCGACAAACTGACCGGGCTGTTCCAACAGAACATTACGCAAGCCGGCCGGTCCCTCAAACTTCGACCCATCGGGGAACACTCCCGAAGCATCGACGGGGCTGCCATCGCTATTGCGGGTTCGCAAGCGGCCGATGGCATCGAAATTCTCCAGCGCAAAACCCATCGGGTCCATGCGCGCGTGGCAGCTCGCGCAGACAACATTGGCGCGATGCTGTTCCATACGCTGGCGCATGGACATCGCCTTGCTTTGCGTGTCCTCCTTCAAAGACGGAACGTTATCGGGAGGCGGAGGCGGCGGCGTGCCCAAAATATTTTCGAGCAGCCACTTGCCGCGTAACGTCGGCGACGTCCGGGTAGCATAGGAGGTCACGGTTAGAATACTGGCTTGTCCCAGCAGTCCGCGGCGCCCCTCGTTATTGAGGGTTATGCGGCGGAAGCCGTTACCAAACACATTCGGAATCTGGTAATGCCGCGCGAGGCGTTCATTGACGAATGTGTAGTCGGCATTCAGCAAATCCAGAACGCTCCGGTCCTCCCGGAGCATGCTGGCGAAGAACAGTTCGGTTTCCTGCTGCATGGCCTGACGCAGATTTTCATCGAAATCCGGAAATTCCGAGGGGTCGGGAAAACCGATTGGAGATTGCGCAAGTAAAGCCATTGACCGGCGAAGTTCTGCACCAAAGCGTTCGAGCGCGGATCCGTAAGCAGCCGCCGAACCTGTTGTTCAAGAACGGCGGGATCCTTGAGTTTGCCTTGCTCGGCTGCATTGAGCAGCGCGTCATCGGGAATGCTGCTCCACAAGAAAAACGACAAACGCGAAGCGAGCTCAATGTCACTGATGCGGTATACCGCGCCAGGAGCGATCTTCGGCGGGTCGCGTTCGATGCGGAAGAGGAAGCCTGGACTGACCAATATTCCCCGAAGCGCCGTTTCGATTCCGGCCTCAAAACTTCCGTCTTTGCGCCCGGCCTTGTACAAATCGAGCAGCGGACCGAGATCCGCATTCGTGATGGGCCGGCGGTAGGCGCGGCGCGCGAGCGCGCCGAGAATGTCTTTGGCGCACGCATTCTCATTGCCATTGTTATTACCGGGGGCCGGGCGACAGGTGAATATTCTGAAGCGGCTGGGTGTTTCGCCCGAACCGGTGGCGTCGTAGGGACCTCGAATCGTAACGCTGCTGATGGCGCCGGAATTGTTGCGGCGAGGCGCGGGCTTGACAGTGTCTTTAATAAAGGATACGGCGACGATGTGCGAACCTGCCTTTGCGGGAAAGTGCAACTCCAGATTCCCGTCCGCGCCAGGGTCCAGTTGAGATTGGCCGCCGCCAACGACGAACAGCTTCAATCGATGACCATCCAGGCGAACGTCGATTTGACGCTGTTCCTGAAGCCCCAGGATCGTATCCCGCTCCAGGCCGCTGGTCCTTTGCAGTCGAACCTGAATCAGGTATTCCCCATCGAGGGGGAAGTAGTGATGGACGGCGAGCCCGCCGCGCGATCCAAACGGGAGGTCCTCGCTGGTCCGATCGTCCTGCACCAAACCTTTGGGCGCGTCGTATGTCTCGTCGGCGGGAGGAATCTTCGGATCACCAACCGCGAGACGGCTGATCTTTTCCGCCGCCGACAGGTACCTCTCCAGCAAGAGAGGCGATAAGGAAAGGACATCTCCGATATTATCGAAGCCGTACCCGGAATCGTCGGCGGGAATCCACGATTTCACATCGATGGCTGCCGTGTCCAAAGCGAGCAGGTCTCTTATCGCATTGCTGTATTCGGTGCGATTGAGACGGTGAATGGCCGGCGCGCCGGGATTGGGCTGAGCCGCAGCGGCCGCGTCGAGGGCTGTTTCAAGCGACGACGCGAAAGCGTCGGCATCGGCTTTGGCAGGCCGCGGCCGCCCTGCAGGAGGCATATCGCCCGAGCGGAGTTTCCGCGCGACCTTCTCCCATACCGCCGGATTGCTGCTGATCTGCGACACATCCAATTTGTCCAGCATCAAGCCGGCGGTCTTGAGCCTCTCGTTGTGACAGCCGATGCAGTATTGATCAATCAGCATCCGCGAGGCTTGACCGTACGCGGTAACGCCGAACAAAACACCGACACATCCAGCAAGCAACGACTTCTTCACGATTGTTCCCATGACGCGCGAAACGTGAGTCTGAATTCCCCTCCTGGATTAGGAGGGGTGGCTGCGCCATCAATAAAATGCGCGAAGCCTCCTTAGCCGGCGCAGACGGGGTGGTCGATCAATGTTGCGAAGCCACTTTGTAGATGCTGGCGAAGCCCTCCTTTTTTATTCGGTT
>QHXD01000489.1 GCA_003223895.1 Acidobacteriota bacterium | reverse complement strand
TGCCGGGCCCGAATCCGGGTTGGAGCGAGGCGACCATGGCTGGACTGCTTCAGCGGCGCCTAATTGGGCCGATCTACAAAGATGGCGTACTCGTAACGGCGATCTGGGTTGGTGACCCTGCCGACCCCGAGGGTGGTAAGGATGATGACGTGACCCGGTCCGTTTGGACCACTGTCACCGCGTCGTTTCTGATAGTGACCCTGGCCGTGATTGCGCTCGCAGACAGAACCCTTTGATAAAGAATTGGCCTCGAAATACGCTGATTACGCGAATGGGGCGCAAAAAAAGTTCTTGATGCGCCCCATTCGCGTAATCAGCGTAATTCGCGGCTAATTCTTTGTGGTTCCTACCTGTAACTCATTTGATGGTCCCCGCCATCGCCCGCACTCTCGGTCGGAAGATTCGTTTGATGTGGCGGATCACGCGCTTCATTCCGATGTAGAGGCCGATTCCGCTTGTGGCAATCCCCCCCAGACTCAGCAGGATCACACCGATATCCCAGAGCGGCCTCTTGTAGTACCAGAAGGGAAAGTCCAGGCTGTGAAGTCCGTGATACAACCAGCGCTCGACGCGATCCCGGCTGGTGAACCGGCCCACGACCTGGCTCATGGCCGGATCGATGTAGAACCACGTGCCATCCGAATCCGCGAACTTGACCCGCAGAACCGGCAAGGGCCGCTCCTGGCCGCGCGCGTAATAGTAAGAGTCATACTCGGATAGAACCTCATACTCGGAGACAGGCACGTCGGGCACGCTCTGTCGTACGCGGCTCATCAGCGAATCGATCGAGAATAATTCCCGGCGAATCTGCAGCGGGCTTGCGGACATCACCAGCGGCTTCGCTTCCACGCCACGCACGGCGTAATGGGGGTTACCCTGGATGCGCAGAAAATCTATTTCCTTGATGGAGCCGGCCGGAAGCACCTGATTCCATGCCGCAGCATCCATGGCCGGGAAGCGCGACAGGTCAAGCGGACCGCCGGTGAGCGCCTGACGCAGTCCGGCGCCCGTGCCCGCGCCATCAGCCGCAGGAAATGGCTCCATGGAGAGCAGTCCGCTGAAAACCCACGTCGCGGTAAAGACTCCGAAGATTGCGCCCGTGATGTAGTGCCACCGCATCCAGCCGGCATAGGGAATGTGCGGCCTGGATCGTGAGAATTGAACAATCCCGACGACGATACCGAGCAGGGCCAGGATCGTCCCGATTCCGGAACTCCAGATAACCACGCGATTCCAGAGCGGACCGTTGCTTCGCAAGGAAGTAAAGTAGAGCCAGTGGGGGATCGCCGCGACCCACGCGAGAGCGCGCGTGCCGCGTGTGGTGACAAGCCCTACTTCTGCGCGGGCCTCGGAAACATACAACTCGGTGCGAGCCGGATCATCCACCGTGATTTTGTGCATCGGTAACTGCCGCTGCTCGCCCACGGTCCATTGGTCCGGTTCGGTAAGATACCCCGCGTAATGCAACTTCTCGGCCGGAAGGCTCATGAACCGGCCGGCGATCGTGATGGATTCGGCCTCGCCGACTTCGTCCAGGAGGTCGCCATTGTCGGCAAACACCGTGACGGGATCTCTTCCGGAAAAACGATAGGCGGGACGGTCCATGACGGTGAGCAGGGTCACGCCCCCGGGAGCTCTTCCGAGTTCCGCTTTCTCGACTGCTTCTGAAGGACTGAGCTTTACCCTGGATAAATCGAGCGGCGGCAGATGCTCGAACCGCGCTTCGCGCGTGAGCGAGGGCATGCCGCCGGCATAGATCATGGCGATTCCGGAAACAAACCACACCACGAAGAGCAGGCTCAGCACGATGCCCAGCCAGCGGTGAATGAGGATCGTCCATTTTCGGAGCGAGATCATGGGAGAACCCAAGTCGGACTAAATCTCAACGAGAATTTTGTTTCTCGTTGCGTTCTTAGCCGCGGAGCGGCGACAGAGTGTAGCCCCGGGCGTAAGCCCGGGGTTTTCTTTCGAGACGATCTCAGCCCCGTAGGGGCGAAAGACTCTTTCGCCCCTACGGGGCTGGTGTGCCAAAAACGACACCTACCCCGGGCTTGCGCCCGGGGCTACACTCTGTCGCCGCTCCGCGGCTGGGACGTCGGCACATCCGAATTATTCGCTTCTTCCCCTTTACCCCTCCACGTATGCCGGAGCCGGTTTAGTCTGCGGCAACGTGATCCGAAAGGTGCTTCCCACTCCGTTGGTTTTCTCGAGAGTGAGCTGGCCGCCGTTCACTTCGACGGCCCACTTGGCGATCGACAAGCCGAGACCTGTTCCACCGTTATCGCGGGAACGTGATTTATCGAGGCGATAGAACCGATCGAAGATTCGGGATTGAAGCTCTTCAGGAATGCCGGGACCGGTGTCGGAGACTTCGACGACAGCAGCGGCCGGAGATTCGGCAACGCGGATGGTGATCCTGCCGCCGACAGGACTGTACTTGATTGCGTTATCGACGAGGTTCAACAGGGCCTGCCTCAATACGAGACGATCGCCTGTCCAGCGGGGCGCTCCAGTACGCTCGAGAGTAATTGATTGTTGTTTTTCTTCGGCAAGCACACCCAACTGCGCTGCGACTTCGTCCGCCAGCTCGGAAAGATCAACGATGTCCGTTGAAAGCTTCGATTGTCCGGTGTCGGCCCTGGACAACATCAACAACCGATCCACGAGGCGGGCAAGACGATCCACTTCTTCCAACATGCTGCCGATGATTTCGCGATAAGCGACTTCGTCGCGTCTCCCGCGCAGGCCGACCTCGCCCACGCTGCGGATGACGGTCAGCGGTGTGCGCAACTCGTGCGACGCGTCAGCCGTAAAGCGGCGCATTTGCTCGAAGGACGATTCCAGCCTCGTCAGCGTTTCGTTGAATACGGTAGCCAGGCGTCCGAGCTCATCGTCCGGATTGTCCACGGGCAAGCGTTCTTTCAACCGCTCCGCCGTGATCAAGCGTGCTCGCTCCGACATCCGGTCGACCGGAGCCAGTGCGCGGCGCGCCAGCGAGTAGCCGCCAAGACCGGCAGCAGCGACACCGAATGGCAGGCCAAGCAAGAGGACGAACAGGAGCTGCTTCATCGACTGCGTAATCGTTAATTCCGATCGGGCAACCTGAACGACAACAGGCTGGCCGCCGATTCTCGATGGCCCGCTCAGTATGCGATATGGAGGACTGACACCCGGGACAGTCACGATCTGCTCATCGGCCTTGACCGCCAACTGATCACTCGCCGGCACGGGATTACGCCGGGCCTCCGGTGTGTCGTACAGGAGTTGGCCGTTCACACTCCAAACCTGCAGCCACGGGCTGTCGCCTTCTCCGGTTTCGTCGTACGGCGCGATTGTGCCGTCCGGCCGCTGGGCGAGCATGTCCGAAGCCCAGTCGAAATCGACGCGCAACTGCTCATCCAGTACTCCCGAAGCATTGGTGCGAACCAGCTCGAACACCGCTGCGATGTATACGGCAAGCACGACAACCATCACGCCGACGTACCACAGCGCCAGCCGGACACGCACGCTGCGGGGACGAAGCCAGCTGGTCATGGTTCCCCCTGGCGCAACATGAAGCCGACGCCTCGCACGGTGTGAATTAGTTTGACGGGCTGATCGACATCGATCTTCCTGCGGAGTCTCGCGATGTGGACATCGATAACGTTGTTCAAAGGTGTTCCCCGGGTCGTTTCTTTCCAGACTTCGCGTGCCAGCATATCTCCACGGTGTGGCCGCCGCGAGTCACTTTCCGAGTCACGATATCCATGTCGAGATCGCCGACACTCAACCGGAGCGCATCCGTACTTCGCCCGCGCCGAAGCAGCGCTCGAATCCGAGCCAGCAGTTCCGCGAACGCGAAGGGCTTGATCAGGTAATCGTCCGCGCCCGCATTCAAGCCTGAAACGCGGTCCTCCAGTGTATCGCGCGCGGTCAGCAGCAAAACCGGCGTCTCGACGCCTCTTTTCCGAATGCTCGTCAGAATCTGAAGCCCGTCACGGCCGGGAAGCATGAGATCCAGAAGGATCAGATCGAACTTTTCGGTGTTGACTCGAAAGAACGCGTCTTCACCAGTGTACGCAAGATCGACCTCGTAACGTTCCTCCTCGAGGCCTTCTTTGAGCGCATTAGCCACTTTTTGTTCATCTTCTACGACGAGAATACGCACTGCTAATTCAAACTTAAAACCGCCGTTCGCACGCTTGGAGTATCTCCGGCGGCCGTCCAGGCAATCACTACTTCGTTTCCGGAACGTTTCATGCGCGGAAATCCGCCGGAGTTCACGCCCGCAGTCCCGGAAACCGTGACCGACGCACCTGCAATTCCGTTGGCGTCAATCTGGCGTGCGCGCAACTGAACACCCTGCCTGTTTCGTTCAACCCAGCTTACGAGGGCGCCGCCGGAAGGCAGACTCACCACGTCAACACGGCCGGCCGGGTTTCCCTCATCAACCTTAATCGATTTCCCAAAGGTTTTGCCGGAGTCACTGGACATCACGACGTAGACTGCGGGCTTTTCGTTGGGCGCGGTAAACCAGGCAACTGCGACGTTCCGGCCGCTCGAGGAAATTGCCGGACCGTTGACCGGGCAGCCGTCGATTTCCCATCCGTCCTTTGACAAGGGCTCGGGCTGGGACCAGCGGCCGTTCGCGTAGCGCACAACGTTGATGTCGCGGATTTCTTTGTCGGAACGGTCGCGATAGACGGCGATCAAGCCGTCGGGTGTAGTGGTCAGGGATGTCTGACAACATTCGCAGGTACGACCGTCGAGCGTCGTTTCGGTACCGAGAGTACCGTTGGCCGCGATGGTCGTGTACATCAGCGACATGTCGCCCTCGTTCTCGTCACTCAGCTTTCTGCCGTCCAGCCAGATTGCCGCGAGACGGCCATCCGGCGTCGGAACCATCGAGAGAAATCCGTGCTGCCGGACTTTTCGGTCGCGGTGAGGCAGGATCGGCTTGCTCCAGGTCGCGCCGCCGTCATGGGACAGAACAAGGTTGGTGTTATACGCCTCGGCCTCCAGCGAAAGCGTCGAAAACCAGGAAGCGGCCAGGGTTCCATCCGACAGGACCGCCAGAGACGGAAAGTCGGCGCCGCTCACGAACCAGTTAGTCCCCTGTGCGATGGTCCGAGGGGTGGACCAGCCCTGTTTCTCGCGAACCGAAAAGCGCAGGATGTTTCCCTTCGGTTTCATTGGCTCGAGCCAGGTCATGAAGATGCGGCCGTCGGGCGCTGCCGTAACATTCGGCCCTTCGCTACCCGGCCCGGCGGGTGATTTGATCTCGACCACGGTCAGCGGCGCGGGAATAACCGCGAAAAAAGTCACCATCAGGCCCAGCAACATCCATTTCGTCATGACTTCCCCTCCTTTTACGGTTCGAGTGTAGTTATGAACCTCCTCTGGCATCAAGTGCTTAAGCAGTTCTGACAAAGAATTCAGAAAGTCTTAAGGTTACGGCCTGGATCAACGCGGGCTCAAGCCCGCGACTACATCTGGGATCAACGCTCCATCCGACATTTGGGATCAACGCTCCATCCGTACATTTGGGATCAACGCTCCATCCGAATGTAGTCGCGGGCTTTAGCCCGCGTTCGCCGCCCCTCCCCATTGACATAACAGTAACAAGATGTGTACAGTGCGCGATACTCCGCAAATTCTTAGGATCTAGAGGTTGTCATTAGCATGCAAGAAATTCCCCCAGCAGTCCCCGCAATTATCCGCTGGCTCAACGATAGCAGTATTGGTACGGGCATCCGGGAGTCGATATGGACCTTTCCCCTCGTTGAAGCAACCCATGTCCTGGCTCTTGGCCTCTCGGTCGGCGTCCTGGTTTGGTTCGATCTGCGCCTGATGGGTCTCACGATGCGGCACCAGCCCATTACACATGTTCACCGCCAGGTGATGCCTTATGCCCTTGTCGGCTTCATTATTATGTTCATCTCCGGAGGGCTTGTCTTCTGGTCGGAAGCCGTAAAGTGTTATCTCAGCATATTCTTCAGGATTAAGGTGCTGATGCTTTTCCTCGCCGGTCTGAATGCCTTGATTTTCGAGATGACCACGAAAAAGACCATTGTGGAGTGGGACAAGGCGCCGGTTCCGCCGCTGAAAGCGCGGCTCGCGGGCGTGTTCTCTTTGATTCTCTGGATCGGCGTTATCAGTGCGGGACGTGCCACCGCGTACAACTTGTTTTAGCGAGGTCTCATCATGTGGCAATCCCTATTACCCTTGTTTCAATGGTGTGACAGCACCTGGCTGGCCATGACGATCCGCGAATCGCGCCTGTATTTCCCGATCATCGAGACCTTCCATCTCTTCGCGCTGACGTTGCTGTTCGGCGCGGTCCTGATGATTAACCTGCGCCTCTTCGGTCTGATTCTCAAGAGTCAGCCCGTCTCGCAGGTTCATGCGGACATCAAACCGTGGGCATCCTGGAGTCTGTTAGTGATTCTGGTAACGGGTGCGATGCTGTTTCTTTCGGAAGCGATGAAATGCTTCGCGAGCGGCCCGTTCCAGGTCAAGATGGCTTTCCTGTTCTCCGCGATTATCTTCCACTTCACGATCCATCGTTACATTGTGAACCGGGAACAGTTCAATCCGGTCCTGGGCAAGCTTGCGGCCGCAGTATCGGTGCTGTTATGGCTTGGTGTGGGAGTCGGCGGGCGGGCTATCGGGTTCCTATAAGAAGAATAGAAGCCAGAAGCCAGAAGCCAGAAGCCAGAAGCCAGAAGCCAGAAGCCAGAAGCGGTTGGTTCCCATTCTGGCTTCTGGCTTCTCGGCTTCTCGGCTTCTTTCTTACACTAGGCTCCAGCCTTCTTCGCTGTTCCGTGCGGATCGATGACGAATTTCTTCGCCGCGCCCTTGTCGAAATCCTTATAGCCCTTCGGCGCTTCGTCGAGCGTGATCAGCTGTGCATTGACAGCTTTGGCGATCTGAATCTTGTCGTGCAAGATGGCCTGCATCAACTAGCGGTTGTACCGGAGCACGGGACACTGACCGGTGTGGAAGGAATGGGACTTCGCCCAGCCCAGTCCAATACGGATACCGCGAGGTTGCCGATCTTGGCATTAGCGTCGACGCCGCCCGGATCCCCCGTCACGTACAGGCCCGGGATGCCGAGCTGGCCGCCCGCGCGAGTGATTTCCATGATCGAGTTGAGCACCGTCGCGGGTTTCTCAACGGATGCATCGCTGCCGTGGCCGCGCGCTTCGAATCCGACGCAATCCACTGCAGCGTCCACTTCCGGCACGCCGACAATCTGGGCGATCTGGTCTCCCAGTGAAGCACTCTTCTTGAGATCGATGACTTCACAACCGAAGCTCTTGGCCTGCCGCAGCCGCTCATCGATCATGTCGCCCACGATCACGACTGCCGCGCCCAGCAGATGGCAGGAAGCCGCGCAAGCCAGGCCCACGGGTCCGGCTCCGGCAACGTAGACAATGGTGCCCGGACCGACCCCCGCTTTTACTGCGCCGTGGTAACCGGTCGGGAAAATGTCGGACAACAGCGTCAGGTCTTTGATCTTCGCCATTGCCTTTTCCTTGTTCGGAAACTTCATCAGGTTGAAATCGGCATACGGAACAAGGACGTACTCGGCCTGTCCGCCGACCCAGCCGCCCATGTCCACATAGCCATAGGCTGCGCCGGGACGCGCCGGGTTCACCGTCAGACAGATACCAGTCGCGCCTTCGCGGCAGTTGCGGCAGCGGCCGCAAGCGATGTTGAATGGCACGCTCACCAGATCGCCGACGTTCACCGTCTCGACGTCATTGCCCTTCTCGACGACTTCGCCTGTGATCTCGTGACCCAGAATCAGTCCCCTTGGAGCCGTAGTCCGGCCGCGGACCATGTGTTGATCGGAACCGCAAATGTTGGTCGTCACAATCTTTAGAATGACGCCGTGAGGGGCATCTTTCCCGCCGAACGGATTCGTTTCACTGGCGGGCATCTTTAATTTCGGGTAGTCGATGGATTTCACCTCGACTTCACCCGGACCCACATAAGCAACTCCTCGATTGCTTGCCATTGTGTTTCTCCTTTCTAATTTCCTGGTAAAGCTAGAAGGCCTCTGCTCCGGCGGCAGCAACCGCGTGGTCCTGCTCTCCCGATCCGCCGCTGACGCCAATCGCGCCCACGACTTTTCCATCTTTCTTCAATGGAATGCCACCGGCGAAAACCATGATCTTGCCGTCGTTCGAGGCATGGATTCCGAAGAACTGTCCGCCCGACTGCGAGTGCGTAGCCAGATCTTTCGTCGTGATGTCAAAGGCTCGTGAAGTGTAGGCCTTCTTCTGGGAGATATCGATGCTGCCGATCCAGGCCCCGTCCATCCGGACGTGCGCTACGATGTTTCCGCCTTCGTCTGCGACGGCAATATTCATCGGCTGGCCAATTTGTTGCGCTTTCTTCTCGGCTGCGGCGATTACTCTCCGTGCGTCTTCTAAACGAACTCCTGCCATACTGACTCCTTTCCAATTTTTGGGGATCTTGAATTATTTAACCGGGATTCCGATTAGTCCAGCGGTGGTGAATTATATAACAGCGGATTGAAAGGCAAGAAGAAAAGCCGAGAAGAATGCACGTAGCCGCGGGCTTTATGCCCGCGTTCAAATACCGCCAGAAGAATTTCTTGATGTGCATGAACGCGGGCATAAAGCCCGCGGCTACGTGCTTACCCTGGAAATTAAACCGTGCCACGAAAGTACCAGTTCGCGGCAGGAAATTGCTGCAGCCGAGTGCTCTGTTGTGTCAAGGCTGTATTCCTCTTTTTTACTAGTGATGCTAGTATTCCGTCGTTCAGTCGAATGGCTAAGGAGGAAGATAATTAATGCACTCAAAAACGCTTCGTTTGATTGGCCTTCTGGCATGCCTGGCGATCGCTCTGCCGGTTCTGGCACAGTTCGGGTATCCATTGAAGGGCTCCTGGAGCGGCGACTGGTGGCTCAAGAAAGGTGAAGAGAATCACGTCCTTCTCGAATTCAACTGGGACGGCAAAACGTTAACGGGTACGCTCAACCCGGGCACCGACAACGTCGCTCTGCAAAAGCTCACGCTCACACCTCCGAGCGGTAGCGTTTCCAACGCGATGGCCGGATGGGATTTGCACTTCGAGGCGGATATGAAGGACCCGAGGGGCCAGACGGTACATCATGTCGTCGATGGGAAGCTGCAGAACATCGGCGCTTACAATAAGTTCGTCACCGGCACCTGGACTGTCGGGAATCAGAAGGGCGAATTCAAGATCAACCTGAACTAAAAGAAGCCAGAAGCCAAGAAGCCAGAATGGGTTGTTCCCTATTCTGGCTTCTGGCTTCTGGCTTAGTGGTCGATCACGGGGTTCCCGAAGTCATCCTTCAGATGATTCAGGTAAAGGTTGTTCTCCTGGCAAATATATTCCTGGAGCTCAGCGCCCTGATTCCATGGGATATCCCACGCTACGCTCCATGGTTTCGTATAGGCACCCGGATCGTCGATCATCGCTTCGTAATGCAGGGTTCCCTTGTTCGGACGCGTGAATTTTTCGACGACGTGCAGTTGATCCGTGTGGGGATGACCGAAGTAATCGAGCCATGTTCCTTCATTGAAGCCGACCACGTCCACAACGAGGGTGTCGCCTTCCCAGTGGCCAACTGAATGGCCCAACCAGGTCTGACCCTTGATGGTGTCCAGCGGGGGATGCGGACGTCCATCCATGTAGATCTCGCGCCAGACGTGTGTCCCGCCCTCGAAGATGAAGACGATGCGCTTGTGCTCAGGCTGCTGAATGATTTCTGCCGGATAAGGAGTGGCGAATAACCGGGGTCCACCGGGAGGAAGGCAATATCCCTCCGGGTCGTATTTGGACTGGTTCAACGAGTTGTAATTGTAAACGGCCGCTGCCCATTGTTGGAAAGGAACCCACGGCTCTGAGGGGGCTCCGCCGCGTTGACCGCCGCCCGCAGCGCCTTCGCCGCCGCCAATCTGTTCACCGCCGCCGCGGCCACCACGGCCACCGCGACCCTCCGAAGCGGGTGCAGGAGGCGCGCCAAGGACAATGTTCCGGGCGCCCATGTTGGTAATGTAGGGCAATCCCCAGATTCCTTTTTCACCGGGAATTCTGCCGAGATTCACCGTCCCGTCCGGAAGACGGGGAGTCGGCATGTTGAGCTCCGGCCTGGCGCCACGCCCACCGCGTCCGCCACCCTGCGCAGCGGGAGCTGCACCCTGGCCCTGCGCCGCTTGCTGCGTAAACGAAAGCGCCGTCACAGCCAGCAAAAACATCGCAGGCACCGCGACCATAAGAAACCGATTCATCCAACGGTTTCGCACGTTGAATCCTCCTCAATAGATTTGCCGTTGCTTCTTTGGCCTGGAAGGTTACGGGTTGGCGGTTTCGCTTGACGCCGCGCCCAACTTCTTGCCATCGACAGTGACATTACGCGCGTTCGCCTTGGGGCTTCCGTCCTTCGCGCGCGTCCCTTCGAAGCTGACCTTCATGCCGACTTTCAACGTCTGGCGCGTCCAGCCTTGCCGGGTCAAGCCGTTCGGGCTACCCATTTCCGCGGCCCAATTCGTGACCTTGCCGGTGGCTTCGTCTTTGACATCAACGTAGAAATAGGTATGTGGATTCATCCACTCGACTTTCGTAACGATACCTGTCACGTTGATCGGTTTTGAGGTATCGAATTCCGCGGCGAAGGAATGATGGGCAA
>QHXD01000502.1 GCA_003223895.1 Acidobacteriota bacterium | reverse complement strand
CCCAATTCGCACGCTTAGCGTACAAACTCGTGTCGGAAATTACGCCCGCCGCGCAGCCGCGATCGGCCAGATCGTCGCTCGATTCACATTCTGAGGCGGCGAATGATATAGAATGGACCGCGAATGGTGCGTCAATACACTCGAATCTTAGCCGTCGCAGCACTAGTCAGCTCCCCACTAGTCGCGCAGACGCCGGGTAAAAAGCCCGCCGCGAAATTCCAGGTCGTGGAAACGACGATCGACGATATTCATGCGGCGATGCGGTCGAGAACACTGACGGCGCGCGAGTTGGTTCAGGCCTATTTCGAGCGGATCGTTGCGTTCGACAAACAAGGGCCGGCGCTCAACTGCATCATTAATCTAAACCCGAAGGCGCTTGAAGATGCCGATCGGCTCGATGCGGCATTCAAGCGGTCGGGCATGATGGGGCCGCTCCACGGAATCCCAGTACTCGTGAAGGACGAGATCGACACAGCCGATATGCCGACCACGTTGGGCACGGTTGTGTTCAAGGATTACCGCCCCGTACGCGATGCATTCCCAATCGAGCAACTCAAGAAAGCCGGCGCGATCATTCTCGGCAAGACCACACTCAGCGAATACGCGGCCGGCGACACATACGGCTCGATGTTCGGTGCCTCGAGGAATCCCTATGACCTGGAGCGAACGGTTGGCGGCTCATCGGGTGGTTCGGGATGCGCCCTGGCCGCAAACTTCTCGACGGTTGCGATCGGGGAAGAAACGCTGGCGTCGATTCGACGGCCGGGCGGCTGGAACGGCGTCGCCGCACTGCGGCCAACGCCAGGCCTCGTGAGCCGCAGCGGGATGTGGGACGGATTTCCCTCTCCGACAGCGCAAATGGGACCGATGGCACGAACGATTAAGGATCTCGCACAATTGCTGGACGCGATGGTGGGCTACGATCCCGAAGATCCGGTGACGGCACTCGGAATAGGGAAGGCGCCTCAAAGCTACACGCGCTTGCTCGACAAGAATGCGCTCAAGCGTGCGCGCATCGGCGTGCTGCGCGAATCCATCGGGTTGAATTCCGAGCCCGGCTCGGAGGACTTCAAGAAAGTCGATCTGGTGTTTCAGAAGAACATTGAGGAGCTAAAGGCCGCAGGCGCCGTGCTGGTCGATCCGATTGTCATTCCCAATCTGAAGGCGCTTTTGGCGAAGCGAGCAACGAATCCTGCAATGTCCGACGAATCGCTGCGGTTGTATTTGGCACGAAACCCAGGGTCGCCATTCAAGACTCGTGAAGACATCGCCAAATCACCGGATCTCGTAAAGAGCATTCCTCCCAGCAAGGCGGACCAGTGGAAGAATCCGCTTGCAAAAACGGATATGGCGGCGTGGGGCGCTTACCTGGAAGCGCGCCAGGAACTCACAATCGCCATTGCGAAAGTAATGGCTGATAACCGGCTCGACGCCATCGTCCATAAAACCGTCGAACACCAATCGACATATATAAAGGATGGAATCAACCCGCCGTACGTCAACAATAAGGGCGTGCCGGTGCTGAACACGTTTCTGGTGTATGCCGCTTCGATGACTCTCCCCTCGGGTTTCACAAGCGACAATCTGCCGGTCGGACTAACCTTCTTCGGCCAGGCCTACAGCGAACCAACGCTCCTCAACCTCGCTTACGCCTACGAGCAAGCAACGCATCATCGGATTCCTCCGAAGACGACACCCCCGCTGCCGTGAGGCTTACCAGAGAAGCTCACGGATTCCGCTGCCGGTTGATGTAACGCCGGCGACGTTACGTGACTGCCATCCTTTGAACCGCGCGAATCCGACTTGTCAGGCATGTGACTCTACGCAGAATCCGACCGTGGCCGAAAAGTCGATTTCGAACCGGTGGCTTTCGCGCCGCCCGAATAACTCCTTGTCCTCTATTTGAGGGGCAGAACTTTATCCGGATCGATGGCGAATCGAATGATGTCGCGCGGCACTGAAGTGATGGCGGAAGGCCTGTGGGGCACTCCCATCGGAGCAATGATCATGTCGCCCGGCACAAACTTTACTTCCGTATGGCCCTTGAAATTTCCGGACACGCTGGGGCCGCGCACCATTCTGGTTGACCAGGCGTCCGCCGCATCTTCTTGCGGATTTTCGAGCAAGCCGCCGATGGCGAACGTTCCGGTGCCATGCAGGAAGTAGTACATTTCTGCGATGTGCGTGTGGTACCAGCCAACACCGGCTGGCTCCGGCGTCTTGGGCATCTGCGCTGTTCGCAGAACGTATACCCCCAGGCGATAGTTCATGTTTGCAAGATCGATAGTGCGCACCGCGCGATCGGTGGACGGCCCGGGCACATCTTCAATCTCTTTGAGCATCTTGTCGATCTCCGCCTTGGTGATAATTGTGACGCTGCCCGGCAGCTTAGGCGCCGGGTTCACGATCCTGGGCTGCTGCGGCGGCGGACCGTTGGTTGGATAAAGCGGCAGGACCTTCTTGGGGTCAATCACCATCCTGATGATGCTGGTGCCGTGCGTCATCTCACCCGGGCTGTGCGGCACGCCCGGAGGCATGATCATGATGTCCCCGACCGAAAGTTTCTGCTTGGTATAACCGTTCAGGATGCCGGTCGCGCCCGGCCCGCCGATGCTGGTAACGGCACGGCCCGTGGGATCATTCTCCTTCACGTTTTCGAGCGAGCCGCCGACGTGGAAGAAGCCGCCACCGCTCCGGATATAGTAAATCTCGGCGATGTGACTATGATAGAAACCGGTGACCGGCGCGCCGGCAGCCGCCGGCTTAGCTGGCGGCTCGTAGCGCAGTGCGTACACACCCAAGTTGTAGCGGCCTGCGTCCACTACGCGAACGGGGATATCACCGGGCGTCCCGTCCTCAATGGCCTTCATCTTTGTATCAATATCCGTTTTGGGGATAAACGTAAAAACCCCGGGCAGGCGTCCCGGAGGAGTCTTCTTCTGGCCGTTACCAGTCCCTTGGGCGGCACTGTGGCTCGCCACCGAGACTGCAAAGACGAGAGCAGCTGCGGCAACCGCGCTCCACGGGGTTTTGCTGAGCATAACCATCTCCTTTGGAATTTCCGTTCTCAAATGTTTCCGTAGAAATGACGCCGCGAACGCTGCGGCTCAACCCGAATCCCGACGCGGGACTTCTGCCAGAGCGAGGTCACTGCGAGGTGTACGAGCTGAAGGACATCACCTCCCAGATTCGGCACTAGAAGTGGCCCGGCACCCTAGCGGCCGTAGACGCGGATCTCCTTGCCATCGGCCAGCACCACCTTCTCGAGCCTGACGATCTTCTGGCCGTCGGCGAACTGATAGCCGATACCCGTGATCACGTCGCCGGGCTTGACCGTCGTCTTGGTCCAGCCGTTCGCCTCCATCCGGTTGATAGCGGGGCCACCGATCGACCACTTCTCGATCACGCCGTCATCGGTCCGAACCTCGAGGGTAATCATCGGGTGCGGATTTCCCCACATGAACTCGGTCACGGTCCCCTTCACCGTCACGAGCTGGGAATTGCTCACCGGCCACGAGTGATGGGCGGACAGCGGGACTGCAGCAGAAACCAGCGCAAGAATGACAATTGACGGGACGAGTAAGGTCTTTTTCACGGCTCTCCTCCTGTGAGGGATTCTAGAACAGAACCGCACACGAC